>NZ_CABSIF010000005.1 GCF_902477725.1 uncultured Desulfovibrio sp.
AAATCAGAGTTTTTAAATTAATTATAAATAAAGAAAATATAGGGAATTTAGCTTAAATATGGATAAATTTTAGCTAGGGTTTGTTAGGGGGAATTTAGGGTAACTTTAGGGGACTTGTCTCTTCTCCCGCCTAGTGGAACTTAATTTCAACATCTTAAAATAGTTAACTTTTCTTGCTGGATTTATCCAATTTTTAAAAACACTAACACTCTGAATTAATTAACTTTTTATAAAGACCCTATTTCCTCCTCCCCACCAAAAAGAGGAGGAGGTCTCCCCAGCCTTTTCAGGCTTCCCAGAGGAGACCCCCCACTCATCATGCTTATCCATCTATCAATTCGATAACTCAGTAAATCTTCCTCAACCCTCCCCTGCCCCGCCCAGGATAATCCGCTCTTGCCATCAGCCCTCCAAGGCTCAACGACTTGAAGCTGAACAGCATATCTGCGGCCCCCTTAGTCAGGCTCAGGTTCGGCTGCTGCAACGCCACACGATTCTTGGCAATGCTCAGTTTTCCTTCATTCTCCCACGCCTTCAGCTCTTCCTTGAGCAGGGCGTCTTTCCGCTGGTCTATCCTGCGGTCAACGTCCTGGCCCATCTGCTCCACCCAATAGCCCACGGCCATGCTGAGGCAGTCCAGCCGGTCATCATGGGACAGTGCCCCACGATCTCTGGTGATTCTGCTCATCTGGTACATGAGCTGGTACTTCAGGGCTTTCTCAGGCGGCATCCCCTTGGTGCTTTCTGTGTAGTCCCAGATGACCACGTTCCTGTCCACAACCAGCTTATGCTGACTCATGACAGGCTCAAGGGTGTCGATGATACGGGCTTCCTTCTGCTTGCTGTGCTTGACCTCTTCGATCATGCAGGGATGTTCCCTGGTAAAGAAGGGTGAGATGAGCTTGGTGAACATACCATCACCAAAGTTACCTTCGATGATGACGTGATTCACCCCTTGCACCTTGGCAAGCTTAACGATGTCCTGAAGGGTCTCATCACTGTACCCATCACGATATGCTCTCATGGCTGTCAGGTAGAGGAACCCGTTGAGCATCTTGATGACGCACACAGCGGTTTCGTCAGAGCCACGCCCGGATGGGTCAATCGCCATCACAGACCCGGTGTATGGAATCCACGCACCAGACAGAAACGCGGCAGAATGGTACCTGTCTCCGTTCAAACCGACACAGGGTATATCATTGACCACGTTGCCGATTCCAGAGGCCCAGATGGGCTTCTCCGGGGCATCTGAGACGCCGCAGCCCATCACGATCAGGTCACTGAGCTTCAGGGGGTAGCGGTCAGCGTCACTGAGCCTTGTGTCCAACATGAACTGAAGCTGGAACCCAGAGCGCCCGTAGGACAGCTCACGCTCCAGCAGGTCATCATCAGTAAATCTTCGGGGGTCAGTGGATGTCCCCACCAGCTCCGGGCGTCCACGCAGGCGCTCAAGGATGTAGGGGGCCAGCCGACCCTGCCCATAGTTGGCAAGCTGGTCATCAGCCGGGTAGCGGGCAGGCCAGATACGCACGGCATAGCCACGATCAGGCAGGGAGTTGTAAAGGCTCTGCTCTGTCTGGGGGGTGCCGAGGTAAGCAATGGCACCACCGGGTTTAATGATGGCGTCAAATTCCTTAACGGCTTCCGAAAGCTTGTCACGCATTGCCTGCGTAAAGCTGTTGCCGGGAACCTCAATATCGTCAGCAATGATGATGTCGGCACGGCCACCAGTGATCTGGCTGAAGATACCCTTGGAGGTCACTGAAGGTGCGTGGTCGGCCTTGGCTGGGCCAACGTCAAAGGAGAGCTTTGAGCACCGCTGGTCAGCTCTGGGCATCAAGCACTGGAGTACAGGTATCTCAGTGATGAGCCTGAGGCAGAATGTGGTGAAGTTGTCAGCTCGGTCTTTGGATGCTGACAGAATCATGAACTTGAGGTTGGGGTTGATACGAAGTTTCCATACAACGAAGGCAGCGGCAATCCAGCTTTTGCCCATACCACGGAAGGCTTCGTTCACTGTACGGCGTGGGCCGTTCTGAAGGTAGTTTGCGAAGTCCAGCTGTATCGGGGTTGGGTCAGGAAGGTTGAGATGCCGCCACACCATGACAAGGAACGTTCTAAAATCTCTCAGTTTTTCAGGTATCGGTGGGTAATTGCTGGGCAGAACGCCCATATGTGTCCTCCTGTGAAAAGGTGAAAAAATGCCCCGGAACCCTGTGACGTGAACAACGTGTCACGCTTCGGGATTCCGGGGCAGCAGGGGCCAATTCTGGCCGATTTTATGTGGTTCTGGTTAGTTCAGAAGACCGGGCGAGATTCCCTCCCCGGCTTCATCCTCCTCAAACGTGGGCAAATCCCTGGTGATATCGTTCATGTCGGCGTTGTTACGGCCAACACAGTCAATCCCGTTATCCTTGAGAAACTGCCGTATGGCATTGAGCGTGGCAGGAGGAAGAGGCTCACCAGTTGCCCTGCTGTTACTGAGGACATCCTTGAAGTAGGAAGCCATCAAGCCATGCAGGTCAGCAAGCATATCCTCAGTACCACGCCCGTTGTAATCGTCAGGCATGTGTGGATGTCCTTATGCTTTAAGAAGTTGTGTGATGGAAGGGAGTTTTGCGTTCAAAAGAGCGCCAAGGGCTGTGCAGATGAGAAACCAGATCACCCTGTCCACCCACTTGGATGACCCTTTGGAAGCCGCTTGCTCCAGCTCTACCGTATGAAGACGCTCAAACAGGTTATTGAGCTGGCTACGGAACTGCTGGGCTTGCTCCTCAAGGGTGGCATTGGATGTCAGGATTTTCTTCAGATCACCAAGGGTTTCTTGAAAGGCTTTGATGGCAGTGTTGATAGCGCCAAAGTCGGATTCATGGGAACAGGAATGTAATGCGGCAGGTTTTTCAAGCGACAAATGAGTTCCTTTGGTAGCTCAGGTTATAGTGCTGGTGGTAGGTGTTATACCGCGTAGAAAACCGTGATGGCCTGTACAGCATCAGCAGTCGTTGCAGCATCCACGGCGGCAAGCAGCTCGGCACGGCGTTCTGTGTGGATTGCCAGCAGGGTATTAAAGCCGTCAGGGTCATCGGCTTTCCATGTTTCTACGGCGCGATAGACCGTAAATGCGCTGGGTGGAGTGCTGGCACTGGGCATTGTGAGGCTTGCAGTCATGGCTGCGTCAAATCCAGCATTGATTGCATTGCGTTTGACGGCCCGCACCTCGGAAAAGGTGGGGCATGACGGCCTGTTGAATGTAATACTGCCGTCCGCGTTAACTTTGGTGTTGCTCGGCCCCACCAGACTCTCATAGCCAGCCATGCCAACGATGGTGATTTCATCTGTGGTAAGTTCAACACCCCCAAGCGCAAGCATTTTGGCAAGGTCGTCAGCATTGTCCACATTGCAGCAATGATCTGCAAATTTGATAATATGTATCATCAGTAGCCTCCTATTGTTCGGCGTAGAGTACACCGTTCAATGCAGAAACATAGATAGTAACAGTTGTTGCATTTGGGAGTAGTTCCATCTCTGACGATCTATTGATTCCTCCGCTATTACCCAAGACTGTATCAACATGCGTTATTGCTAATCCGCTACTGTTACCGCCATAAGTGCAGATAGTCGAAGTACCATTAGCTGAGTCTACAGCCTGCAAGTATATTTTAATGGGTATCCATGGCACAACTCCGGCTATTGCCCACGCACCTGTAGTCGATCTTGAAGCAAGACCAGAAATAGGCTTTGCTACATTTTTAATAACTGATCTTGCGGCCCCATCAATATTGCTCAAATCCACGTTTGCTTTGCCCGCCAGACCTGCCATGTAATTCGACCAGTCGAATACGCTGGCGCTGTTCTGCGTGGAGGCCAGAACCACAAAATGCCGCAGGCGTACCTGCTCAGTAATGACTGTAGAAACATCATTTCTGTACGTGGGGTTGCTGCGATTCGCGTCAAGCCCGATAGAGTTCCAGCCACCACCCGATGTTTGACCAAACCCAATGCCACCTGAACCTGTTGAGTATAAAGCTCCTGCTCCATAAGCTCCAGTAATCGCCTGAAACCCCAGAGTGCTGCCTGTAATATTCGGCAGTCCAGCCTTTACGCTCTTGCCAAGCTCTGCGGCACTTGCTGCCTGAGTGATGGAATCGCCGTCTTTCAGCAGCGGCACCTTGAACTTCTGGGCTGTTGTGTCCAATGCGAACCTGGCACAGTTGCCCGTCAAGGCCACCTGGGCGGCAAAGGCCGCATAGGTGCAGGTGAGCAGTTTGCCGCCAGCAAGATACGTGTCGTAAAACTCCCTGAACTGCTCACGCGTGTACTCGCCGCCATTGGCCGGAACCGCGCCGTTGGGCACGTAGCTGTCGGCGCACAGCATGGTTTGGATGCTGCCGATCAGCGTTGCGCTGAGGGCGGTGATGCCCCCCTCAACCCCATTCAGGCGCGTATCCTGCTGGATGTCTTTTGCTTCCACAGCGTCCATGCGTACTTTCTCTGTCACACTGAAAGCCTCAAGGCTCTGCACACGGGGAATCCAGTTTTCAGGCAAGGTTTCTTTTGCTGCTTCTGCGGCAATTCGGGCCTCAGCAGCACTCTGTGCTGACGCCACCGCGCTGACCTCAGACTCTCTGGCATGCTGCCCACTTATGGTCGCCTGCCCAGAGGCCAGCAAGGCTGAAGAGTTTGCGCCTACAGCGGAGGCTTCTGCCTGATTTGCCTTCACTGTAGCCTGAGCCAGAGCGTCATCAAGGGCAGGCTGTATGACCTGCTTCCAGGTACGGAAGTTTACAGCATCGGTGTCAGCTACCGCATCACCAACATTTTTTATAACACGACCTTGGGCGTCATACTTGAGATCATGGCTGTCAAGGCGCATCTGCTCATCAGCCACATCCTGAGTCTCCTGAGCAATATGGAGAAGCTGACGGGTCTGATTGTCCAGATCACTGCCACTAAGTACAGAACCGTCCCTGTATCCGGTAACGGGGGATTCCTTCTCAGTGTCTCGGTAAATATACACTGTGCTTCCTGCTGCCGGGGCCACAGCCAGCTTGATGCTGGCATTTGTCAGCCACTCTATAGCATCAGAAGCAACAGGTTCTTCTGCCACCACCACCTTTACGAAGCTCTTTTTGATATATTCAAACGGAACAGTGAAGATGGTAGTGCTTCCATCACCTGTATAGGTGACGCGACTATATGCCATATGGGCCTCCTCGTTAAAATGAAGAAGGCCGGGTGATGTTCCCGGCCTCCGTATGTTAGTGGATAAGATTTTCAAGCAATGTTTGCTGGTTATCCTTGGTCATTGCACCAGCCTTGCTGGCTTTTCTATTGATCTTGGCCTGCTTAACCTTCTCCATGATGTCAGGATATTCCTTTTTCAGTTGGTACTCTGACAGATCACGGAAATTCCTGATGATTTTGTTTACAAGATCACTTCGTGGAGTAGGTTGTCCGGGTATGCCATCACCCAGGCGCTCCCGCTTGATGTCATACCCTTCGGAATTCATGACAGTATGAAGGACATCATACATGGACTTGCCCTCAACCTTCATCCCCCCATGCAGTTCACAGAGGCGGGAATACTGCTCTGCGGCCAGGGGAACTCCCTCAATCTCCCTGGCAGGTGCGCCGGTTACGGAGGAGCCAAGCCGAAGCAGTTCCTCAAGGACACCATCATGCTTCTGCGGTTCTTTGATATGCCCGGAGTACAACACCGGTTTCCCGGTCAGCCAGCTCATCTTGGGGGGCAAATCCTTGGAAAAGGCAGAGGTGGTGTTCCGCATATAGTCCAGCCACGATTCAGTTTCCCTCTGCTGCGGGTCGCCAAAGTTGTTCTTGTGCCAACGAAGGGCACCGGAGTAAGGCACGAAAGAAGCTGCGGTTGTCTTTAGGTAGTGATCCATGTAACGCTGAGGTTTTGTGATGGCATTCATGGCATCAGAAACGTCACGGACATATTTGTTGTCGCTCAGGTTCTCTGCAACAGCCATAAGAACGCCTGTCATGGCCTTCATCACAGGCTTGCTAACGTCAGAATTCCCAGCACGATCATAAGACTCTTCGCTGACATGGTTGTAGGCATCAACTGAAACGCTGAGAATAAGTCCAAAGGGGTCAAATTGACGATATTCAAGCCAGCTATCTCCAGCCTTTATAGAGTACGGTTTTATCCCATTCTCCTGCCACAATGCCTTCAGCTTCGGGTTTTCAGGGTAAGCCCCTGTCACCCTTCCTTCTGCGGCCATTTGCACACCTGAGGTGATAAGGAGGGAACCAGTAGCAATTCGCCCAAGGGCATCCGCCCTGGCTTCTCCCCCCTCCATGATAGCGGCCCGCACCCGGCTGGACATAAGGGCAGCAGGGTTGTGGCGCATGACATCATAGAAAATATTTATTGGTTTTTTGATAAATGGAAATAGAAGCTTGAGAGAAGCGTGGTTGTTTACCCCCTGCTGCAACCACCCCCCAATGGAGTTACCTTCAAGAGGCGAAGCCCATGTGGCATCTCTGGCAAAGTCCCAGGCTTTCTTGGAAAGGTCACCCTGTATGATTAAGCCGTTCGCATCAAAAACGTCTTTCAGCCTTGCAGAAGCATATGCCTCAACGTCCTTACCCTTTATGCCCTTTTCAGCAGCCTCGTTTGCAATGTCAGCATAAAGCTGCCCTCTGAATGTCATCTGTTTGAAAAACTCATCTTCAGCAACTCCAAGGCGGGACGAGATACGGGTAACAGTACCCAGCCAACCCATGCTCCGGGCCATGAGCTCCTGCATCGGGGAGAGATCCGCACCTTCGGGTTTTCCTTTGAGCAGTGAGTTGCGTATCCGCTCATAACTGAGTTGGTGTGTTTGATGCTCAAAACGATTACCGGCCTGATCAAGAATGTTATCCCCAACACGCAATGCCTTACCTGCAAACTCCCAAGCTGTACCCACACTTCCTGTCATTCCCCGGAGCATGTTCCAGCCAGACACCAAGGATTGCTTGTCGAACGTCAAGGCACCGCCGATCATTCGTTCCACGGGCTTTACCAAAAAACTGTTCATACCCGTAACAGCTATGTTTGCGATATGCTTCACCGGGTCGGATGAAATGTTATTCACCCGCATTTCAACCAAAGAATCTATGACGCTGAACTCAGGCTTGAGCTGCTTCAGTACCCGCACGTTATTGATGGGATTGTCCGAGACTATGGTGCGCCTCGCGACATCCATAATCATTTCCCTGGAAATACCAGACTTCACAAGGTAATCAACAGCGCCAGCTTCAGTCATGTTTTCAGCACTGAGCCACTTACTGAAGAAGGCGTCAGAATCCTTGGCTCCACTCATGGAGTGCGCAAGCTCATCACTTACCCCGGTGCCTCTGCTCCCCAACATGCGGTCTGTCACCGTGCGCAGGTCGGCATTCAGCGTAACAAATTCCTGCATGTTCTTTGAAAGCATGACAAAACGTGCAGCATCCAGCGCGGAAGCAGTGCCATTGTTGATCTTGCTGGCAAGGGTCATGGAGGCATCACACAGGTTGTGCATGACCGCCCTCGCCGTCAGCACGTTTTTCTCTGCCTGATTGATGCTGGCCAGGGCTTCCTTTCCTTCATTGAGATTGATGTCATAGGTAAAGCCCATCTGCTTGACCTCATCAACCGCGCTGGAGACAAGCTCTGAATACTTCTCCGGGCCAGCCGCCTTGATGGTGTTCTCTGCCTGAAGGTCACTGAGCTTGTAGAGGATGTGAGACCCCCCGGCTTTATCAAACACCTCATGGTTGAGGTTGATGCCAGGGTGTACGCCAGAGAGCGGGTTTTCCTCTTTTGCGGCCTCACTGACGATCTTCAGCACATCCTTGGCCGGTGCAAGGTTTTCCGGGCCAAGGGTGCTTTTGGCTGACTCTTCGCCAGAAGCAGAGGTGCCCCCGGCAGCAGGTTCTTCAGGTTTGGCCGGAAGACCGTCTGGGGCTGCCTCATGACCTCCCTCAGGCTGTGCTCCCGGCTCTTCTGTAGGTTTCCCTGTGCTTCCCTCAGGCAGTGAAGCAAGCTCATCTGCGGCAGCTTGCGGCTTTGCTCCAGTTTCTTCCGTAGGCTTTCCTGCTACCCCCTCAGGCAATTCAGGGGCTTCTGCTGTGGGCTTCCCCTCAATAGCCTGTCTGTCAGCCAGAACCTTATTCAGCTCATCGACATCCTTGGCATACTGCTCAACGCTGTAGCGGGTATTCGCCTTTCCCCAGAGGGTCTTGGCCCCGCTTCGCAAACATTTCAGACCAGCGATAATAACCTCTGCCGCCGCCCCCAGACCCGCCCCCTCCACAGCCATCTTCGCCATGGATACTGGAACCGAGTCATCAGGTTTAGCTTGAAGCATCCCGGTAAGAGGATTTCGCAGTTCAGGAAATTGCTCCATAAAGTTGGAGAAACGCTGCTCCTGACGGTCAAAGAAAACCACGTTGGCAGCAGCGTCCCGCCCAAGGGCAAGTGCAGCTTTACCGCCAACAGAAGTAACGCCCTTTCCAAAAGCCCCGGCAGTACCAGCAGCCCCGGCAAGCAGGAATCCCGTGCCCCATTGCGTGAATCCTTTGGTAATCCCGCCAACAATACCTTCAGGATGGTATTCTGGAAACTTGAAGGGGGCATCCTGTTCAACAAACTTCGCCTTGCTCCAGCCTTCCTTGAAAATATCAACAGCAAACTTACTGGTGCTGTAGGACAAATCCATAGCTTCATTGAGCGCAGCCACCGGGCCACTATTGAACCCTTTAATGGCTTCGGTGATGTAGCCTATGGTGCTTTTGTCGCCTTCGATGGTGGCTTCTATGGGGGTGGCTTGGGGAGGCTGGGGATTATCCCCCAGCTTATCCCAAAGGTCTTGCGGGAATCCCTCAGGGGCTACATCCTGACCGCTGACTTCAGAGGGCTGTTGGATAGGGGATGAAAGAGGAGGCTGTTGTTCACCCCCCTCAGATGCAGAAGGGATTCCTTCAGCTTCATTCTGCGCCTCAGGAATCCCCGTTTGTGGTTGTATATTTTGCTGTATATCAGGTGTTACCTTGAGTTTTTCGTCCATTATTACCTCTTTCTATTGGCATTTATGTAGTTGTTAAACTCTGAAAACTTATCCGGGTGAGCGCCCTTCAACCACAAGGCTGCTTCCCTTTTATCCATGTTACTCACAGAAGGGGGAGCATTGGGAACATTTTGTGCAATCCATGATGAAACAACAGTGTTTGGAAGTCTTTCAGGAGAGCTGCTGCCGACAGTATTCTGAACTTTATTCTGTGGCTGCTGGCTGGTTACGTTTTTCTGTGAAGTAGGAACCTGCACACCATTTTCATCTGCCTCCCCGGTTTTCCCATACTTCTCACGAAGCTGGGTATTTACCTCACTGAGAATCTTGGGCTGTATGGTGGTGTAAAACTCCTGAGTCGGAGATTTCTTATTCTTATCCACATACTCAGCCCGCGCAGCTTTCATTTTGGCGTTCGCCAATTGGCTGGCCTCAAGCCCTATCTGCTGCTCCTTCGACAACCCCGCAGAAAAACCGAATGTCATTGCATTGATGGCATCCATCAAGTCCTTCTTGTCACGGGAGAACATGGAGAACGCCTTCGACATTGTATCTTTCAATGAAGAAGTGAAGTGTGTTTCTTCCTCCTTCTTTGACTTAGAGTGCCTGTCGTACAGGTCTTCAGCGTATTCCCTACCAAGTACAGGAGCCACGCCCGTGATGTCCTCATTAGACAGCTCTCCAATGTCGGCCATCATACGGTAGCCAACAACACTGACCTGATGAGCGGGGGCATCCTTCTGCCCTGTGTACTGCGACTGATGCCACTTGTTTATATCAGCAGCAAAAAGAGGCTGAAGGCGTTTGGGCACACCGGCTTTATCCATATTGTCAGGAGTTGGAGGGGCACCGGTATCCCATTTCATGACACCTTCCCCAGCCCAATAGTCCTTCTCAACCTTCCGGTCATGCTCCTGCTTTGCCCACCAGTGGCGCTCATTGGAACGGGCTTCTTCAATTCTGGCACGTTGCCAATGGTCGATTTTTTCTTGCGCTCCCGGCAGGGAAGAGAGAGGAACCCCATCAGGTGTCTTGATGGCGTCCAGAGCTTTGAGGATTCCAGGCTGTTTGCCATACTTGAAGTAGGCAGCCTCAACCATTTTCAGCCCCATCTCACCTATATGGGAATTAAGGACACCGTTTTTGGCAGCCTCCTGCATTGTCCCTTCAATAGTCTGTGCCATGTTGGGGAGGGTGTGATGGTCTGTGCTGGGGTCTCCAGGCACGGCTCCCCCTGTGGAGGGATTAAAAGCCGCACCTATCTGCTTCATGCCAAGATCAGTGAACTGCTGCATGGCAATCTTTTCGTTTTGCTCTTGCAGGTAGGTGTTGTGTTTATTCAGCAGCACAGCCCTGTTCTTGAACTCAATGGGGCTGAAGTTTTCAGCCAGTGTCAGACGATCTCCATAAGCATCAAGATTATTGTCCTTACGGAACTGTTGGGTGAACTGCTGTACCCACTGGCTCACCTTGGCAGGGTCACGTTCGTTGACCATGCCGCTCTGCACAAAGGCGTCTTCCATGGCAGTCCCCTGGTCAATTGCCAGTGACTTCAGGCGGGCCTGCTCATACCCTTTTTGCAGGTAGGGGTTCATCCCGCTGTCCTGCGGGTTGGCCTCAACGTAGTCCTTCCAGTTTGTTCTGTTTTTATCCTGGGCCTCATTCTGGGAAAAGAGTTCTCCACCTCTTGCTATGGCCTGCTCAATCTTCCTGTCCTGATATTTCTCCAGAACAGGAATGAGGGAGCTGTCCACTGCTGCCAAGCTTTTAGCCAGCCTGCCCATGTCGTTACCGGCAAGGTTATCCCGCTCAACATACCCAGGGCGGGCCTCATCATAAGTAATGACCGAAGAAGCTCTTACTGTTGGCGTGAGACCAGGGGAGACATTGAGTTTTGTGGCAATCGCAGGCTGTGAAGACCTACTTTGTTGAGTCATGTTATGGCTCCTTCTTTGCAATTGTTTACGTTAACAGTTCATTATTTTTTGTATTTAAGGTGTTGACCATACGCATCAACGGCAGCACTACCAATGCCAAGCGCCGTAGTCAGGAATGTGTTTGGGGAATTTACCCCAGGAGACACATAGTTTGCCTGTGAGTTAATCCTGTTCTGTGCCTTGTCACGCATCCCGGCAATATTGATTTCATGACTTACAGCATTCATGTCATACTGCTGCCTGAGTGAATCCTTACGAACACCCTCCTGCCGGTCATAGTCAGCCATGAGCATAGTCAGCGCCCCGCCTGCGGCATTGGTAGAAGCAAGCATGGTGCCTTTCTTTTCCAAGGCTTCCCGCTGGGTCTCCTGAATTTTCTCGCTCGTTGCCGCCTGTTCCTGCATCTGGGTAATACGTTCAGCCGCAGACTGATTGGCATACTCCTGCACTGCGGCTTTATTGTTCAAATTAGACGCACGGGCATACTCAGCCGCTTGCGCTGATTGATATTCAGACTGAGCTTCAGCCTGCTGACGCTGCTGTTCAGCGCTTGCCAGAGACGTTGCTGTGCCTATCACCATAGTTGCAATAGGAATACTGAAAACACCCCCGTCACACATAGATTCTGCCCTCCTTTGTAAAGTAGAAGTATATGGGGCCGTCCCCGGTGTCCGGTAATTCCTGGGCACCAAGCCAGCGCAGCCAGCGCCGGATTCTTTTGTTCTCCCGGCGCGTTACATTATGGATAAAACCCCCGGAACTCAGACTGAGGAACCAATCAAGAACAAGGGGACAGGCATGGAGAAACACCTCCCGTTCCTCCTTTGTTTTCAGAAAATCCCTGTGGAACAAAACCCAGGCAATGCCCGGATAGACCACTCCCCCCATTCCCACTGGATGCTCAGGTTTCCCCGGCATGAAAAATGTCACGCAGGTTGAAGAAAGACGGAGGCTGAGTTTCAATGCTTCTTCGGGGGTACGGCCATAGAGCTGACGGATATCTTTGCAGTCATCCTGGCGTAAATTGTCCTTGAGGGCGGTGATGTCGCTTTGGAATGCCTTGCGGGTGAACGGAAGCAAGGCCATTGGTATTTCCTGCATTCCTATACCCTCTGGTCTCTTGTGTTGTAGAACCCTTCCCAACTGGCGTTGACCACGGCAAAGGGAAGAAAGGCGTCAGATTCAACCTTGATTGTCACCTGCGTATTCAAAGACAGGATTGGGCACTTCACGGTTCCTGTGTACAGCGAGATGTAGCCAAGGCGGTTAGCACCATGCCCTAACTGCCGCCCCGTGAACACGTAGGTGCTGGTTTTTCTGAATGCGGGCGTTACCAGCATTTTCAGATACCCGGTGTTGGAACAGTTGAGAGTCAGGTTCCTGAGTTGCAGACGCCCCGTGGTGACGGCGTTGCCTTTCTCGGATTCCCTTATGGCGAAGGTGCTGAAGGTGTAGGATGACGTGTAGGGTATGCCTGCATAAAGAGCCTTCCCGGTCAGCCTTCCGGCCACAATAAAGGTCTTGGGGTCGGATGGGTCGGAGGTCACAGAGAAAACCTCGCCACTCCCGTTTGCCCCCGCTTCAACAGGCCGGGTGACAACAACGGGAACTTTCCCAGCAGGTACAGAGTAAGGCAGGGTTATTCTTGAGGTGTTGGATGCCACATCATATTCACCAACAACCAAGGATGCCTCTGTTATCTTGCGATCAAGGCAGAACTCAAAATCACTGTTCTCGTCCTTATGCCCTGGCGCAAAGTCCATCACTTCAAGGTACACCCCATCCTCATACTGCATGATGCAATAGCATTGCGTATTGATGAAGAAAGCAGCCAGCACATCCCCGCTCATATCAAAGCGGAACCATGCTGACTGAATCTTTTGGCTACCATTCCAGAAATATTTGTAAACCCAGATGGAGGAACGAATCTCCTCCCCAAGCGCCAGCAACACGTCTTCCCCGGTGGAACACACCAGAGAACGTATATGACCCCTGATATATCTGGGCACATGGGCTGTGACATCGGCGGCATCGTTCTGGTCGCTGGAGTCTGGCAGGGTTATGTATTCCCTCAGGCCACCAAATGCCCCCTGCTCGGTAGCGAAAAAGACTGTCTTGCCTGAGGAAACAGGCACTACCTTGATGGAGGCTTCAAACTCCGTTACCGGCTTTACGGATACCGTTGCATTGGAAAGCGTGGTATCGTGTTCAAGGCTGAACTGGCACTGGTCGCTGAACATCAGCAGCCCGCCTGAGAAGATTGCGGCACTTTCAAGGGTATTGCTGCGCACATGCGAGGCGGCAACGTCAATACGGTCAGAGTCCACCATCGTGGTCACTGTGGTGGGGAAGAAGTTGAAGAACTCCCCCACTTCACTCATGACGACATTTTCTTCCGACAGGAAGGACAGGCGGTTACGGTAGAAGAAAACACTGTTGATCGTCCTCCCCACAAAGGAAGGCATGGCAGCCGAATCCTCATCCCCGCAAGTTCGCTCTGTCCACTCAAGGGTTTTAAACTCAAACGTCCCGTCAGCATTGCGCACAAGTGCGTGAGGCATGGTGGCGGCATTCAGCTTGTAGGGGATTCCAGGCTTTACTGTTTCCTTCCACAGTCCAGTGCCGAAGGCGTCATTGTCGTCTGTAGGTTCAAACTGACAATAGTAGTTGTCAAAGCTTGAGGATGAATCCCCATATATCTCTACGGTAAAGCCTTTTGGGGCAACGGTGGGCAGTTCAGAAAAGCGCTGCACCTTGTTTTTGAATACCGATATATGCGTGTTGGAACGGGTGTCTTCTGCCTTGATGACAAATTCCGTCCCATCCTTTTTGCGAATCCATATGGTGTTGTTCTGTGCCTGGATGGAATAGGCATCGGTAGTTAGCTGGTTTGCCAGACTTTCCGCAATTTCCTTGGAGGATAGCTTGTCTGCCGGTTGATCTGCCGGAGCAACGCCGTCAAGGGTAGTAAAGGAAACTGTTTTTCCATCAAGGGTTACATAATATGTTGTGTTGTAGCTGGCCTGCTTGATGAAGACCAAGGCTTCGGCCACACGCTTTGGTGCAAGCTCTGAACTCTGCTCCACAGATTTTCTGCGGTTAAGAACAAAGGTGTAATCATTGATGGTCAGGAACCGCAGGTCTGTTTCCGGGTTCACGACATTACTCAGATAGGCCATTGCATCTGCTGAGGCATTTACGGTTTTCTTCTGCCCCCGCAGGTCAAAGACCTCAATACTGGAAGCTGTGAACAGGCAGGTGTACTTCTCCTGCTCATCCCTGTTGATGTGATGCTCTGCGCATCCGTTGGAAAACTTTGTATCCCTGAGCTTGGCTATGTGCCTTGTCGCTGGTCTGCGCCGTAGAAAGTCGGTCACAGAGCTGTAGCAGTTTATCTGCTCTTCTGCCTGGGTGGGCAGGCGCACATTCCAGGGTTGCTGGGACACGCCGGAAATAAGGTTGGGGATGTCAGCGGCGATAAGCTTGCCCATGCCTATCTCCTCCTGCCACGGTACCGCAGCGCTGAAGACGGACGCCATGTTCCCACCGGGGGCAGCGTTCCGGTCAGCATATTGGGCCTGTCCTGCTTGCGCTCTTCCATGAGCATCAGGGCGCGGGCGCGGGCTTCATCCACTTCTTCAAAGCCAGCCAGGGTGCTGGAGCCGACAGTGCGGGCCTGAAATACCCTGAGCGCCCGGATGCTGATATACCTGCGCGCCGCTTCAGGGAGGTCTTCAAAAGGAAGAAGCAGGGTTATGGTCACAGAGAGCGTGGTTGCCTTGTCGAAGATGTACGTGTGGTTGATGCGGTCATAGACCTTGCGCCCACGCATGGTAAGCTCACGGTCATCAGGCTCACGAAACGCCACTCGCACGATGGAAGGGTTAAGGGTTATTCTCCCAGAGGAATCCGGGATAAGCGGGTAGTTGTCTTCAGTGTTCCACTGGTAGCCGTCAAGCTGCACCGCCTTGGAAATCTCAGCGAGAATTGCATTAGCCACAGATACATCAGCAGTTACTTCCTCAAGGGAGTTAACCGGTGTTTCGCCAATACCGAAGAGCATGATGTTGACGGCTTCAAGCTCCGTGGTGGGCGTGACGAAGTTAGCGGAAGAAGAAACTTCCGACATAAATCATGCCTCCTTATTAAAGGACGAAAAAAAGGGGCACCCCCGAATATACGGAGATGCCCCTTCTGTTTGTTTCTTAGTCCGGCTTTAGCCTACTGCCCACATTAGGCAGTGGCCTTGCTGACCTCAATGGCGCAGCTAGGCCGCAGGATGCCGTGGCCCATGGCGTACTTCGCCACCATCATCGTGGACTGATACATGATGTGGAAGTCGTCACCGGACTTTTCCACGGTCAGGTCTTTCAGCTTCACGGTGCCGATGGCTTCCTTCTGGAGAGCCAGGGCAACAGTGTTGCTGAAGTCACCGATGTAGTTGTTCTTTTCGCCAGTGGTGGCCGTGGTGATGTTGGTGTTGGGCAGGTTGTTGGACTTGATGATCTGGAGGCCAGACACCTTCAGCACGGTGCCGTCAGCGTAGACGCCTTCACCGCCCCAATCCCGGTTCAGCACCTTGGTGGTCTGGGCCAACAGGTAATACTGCGCGGGACGCACGATGAAGGAGCGCTCCCATTCAAGCACGTCCTTTTCGTCCCAGGTCTGGGCGCAGGCGAACATGGAGTCAGCCAGCACTTCACCGTCAGTGGCAACAGTCGGGCCTCCCTTGATGACCGCACCACCCGGTTCATCGTCAATGATACCAGCGCCACGGGCGGCAAGCACGGCCACACGCATGGTCTTTTTGTCAAACTCACGGGCCAGCGCCCAGCCGAGCTGCTTGGAATACTCCTGGCGCACGTCATAGTGGTTCTTGGCGTCTTCCAGGTCGTAGATTGCCACGTCAGCAATCAGCAGATCGTCAATGTTGATGGTGCGCTCATTGGCGGCAATCTGATTGCTGCCCAGGATGGCGGTGCCGGGAACGTGATAGCGGGCAGTGGCCTTGCCAAGCACGGCGAAGGAAGCGGACTTGCCGTGGTCAATGGTACGCATGCGGTGCAGGTCTTTCATGATGTTCACTTCGGCGTAAGCCGTCATGACTTCACCGGTGAAGACCTTCATGAACATTGCATCGGCTTCACCAGTTTTGTTGGCCTGACCAGGACGGGAAAGATTGAGAGTTTCAGCCATGTAGTTGGATTCCTCCAAAGGAAAGGTTGATGAATTAAAAACCAAGCCCAAGCATGCCAAGCAGCAGGGTCATGATTTGATTGAGTGCGGAGGGGGGCAGGTTCTTCACAAGATCGGGAAAGAACAAAGGGATGACGATAAGCCGACCGGCCACTTCCCATGCGAACAGCAGGGAGAGCAGCCAGCCAAGGAAGCTGCGCCAGAGACGGAGGCGTGAAGCCGGGGCACCAGCTACTTCAGCCTCGTTGATGCGAGACTGAGCTTCGTTGGTTTTGCTTCTGTCAGGGATGATCTTTCCGAGAAGAGTGCTGCCGATGCTCGCAAGAAATGACCACATAGGGTTCCTCTGCGGTAGCCGTTGCCCCGCAGCCGGGGCTTACGGATAGCGACAGTGATTGTGTTGGTTAATTACCGTGCAACCAATTGCTGTCTTTATCCGTAGCTTCCTGCGTCACAACGGCTAAAGTGCGTTTTGGCAGTGTTGGCTAGAAGATGACCACTTCTCCTGTGAGGAAATAATGGGATTCAGATTTGCGTCTTTTGGTCAGGCCGGAAAGCGTCTGTGCTACGCCATTAACCTTGGCTTTGTCCCACCTGAGCATTTCTTTGGCGGCATCTTCCCAACGCTTTTCCTTGATGCGTTTCAGCATTGTGGAGGAGGAAAGGTTGGTTGCGCCAAGGTTGAACACCCATGAGGCCAGGGCTTCAAAACGGCGCGCCGCAGCAGCCAGATCATCCGTATCCTGCAAGACATCTCCTGCCAGCCGCAGCACATCCATACCGGCTTCGGCCATATCCCCCAAAAGCAGGATATTGGCTTCAGCCTGGGTTATGGGCTTGGAGGACGCGGAGACGCCTTTGGTATGGCCGTAGCCGATAGTCCAGACGCCAGCGGGGCATCTGTAGGGGGCAGGATAAAAACCTTCGTAGTGCTTTACTGCTGCGAGAAACGGGGAGGCTGTGAGCTGGGAGACGCTGAGAACGATAGCGATAAGGACACCTCCTATCAGAAGAAATTGGAGTTCCCGGTTTTCCGCTCCACTTCACGGGTGTACGCCGGGTCTTTACCATAGCGCGGGTCGCGCATGGCCTTGGTCATTTCAGCAGCCGAAGCAAAGCTGCCGCCTTCGGCGCTGCTGGAAGAAGATGCCTTGCCCTTGATGATCTGCGGTTCCACGCCCTCTGCATCCCGGTAACGGGAGACAAGGCCGGAAACAGCAATCTTTATCATTGGCTGGCTGCCGGAAGCCATAACGGAATTGAAGGCTTCAATTTCGTCCTTGGGGAGGCTCTTTTCAGCCCAGGCAGTCATGGCCTTGTACTGGTCAGCGCCGCCAGCCATGCCGGTAACTTCACCCACGAACTGCTGAAGGATGGCTTCGTTGCCCTTGATGTAGGCATCAACGTAGTTCTTGCCGATGCCAGCTTTTTCCAGGGCCGCATAGGACTCTTCGGAAAGCCCCCCATTGGCAAGGTATTCCTGCTCAAACTGACCAAAATCAAGGCCGGTCTGCTTGAGGGTTTCCGTAGCCTCCTCACGGGTGGCCTTGGAAACCTGTTCAATCAGGGCAGCTTCACCCTCAGGCTTCTTGGCGCTGTCCTCAGCGGCGGCTTCTGTCCCTTCCTGAGGGGCCGCAGTGGTTCCCTCGCCAGCAGGAGAAGCAGAGCCAGTGCCGCCAGCGGTTTCTTCAGCAGCCTGTACAGCCTTGGGGTCTTCAGCGCCTGCCACTTCATAGGGGGCTTCAACAGTATTGGTCGGGTCACTCACGTTGTTTCCTTTTGTTTTTTGCCGTTAGCTGTGGAAGACGGTAAGTTTGCCAGTGGAGCCAATCGGCTCACCCTTCTGCTGGGGCTGGGTGGTCTTGGTAGACGCCGCGCCGGGATTGCTGGTGGTAACGGTGGGCTTCTGTTCGCTGGAAGTCTTCTGGGGTTCCTGTGCCTGTTCGGCCATAGGGGTCTCCTTTTATTCCACAGGCTCAGTGGCCTGCTGATTTTGCTGGTTCTGAAGCATTGCGCCACCCTGGCGTATGACCTCAGGGCCAAGTTTTTCCGTCATCATCTGCTGCTGTGCCGCCTGGGTTTGCTGCTGCTGTGCCTGCTTCATTTCCTCTTCGGTCTTGATGAGTCCTTCAGTGGCAATGCCCATAGAGGCAGCAAGGCGCATGATGGCGTTAGTTGGATTCACATAGCTCATGAAGGCTTGCCCAAAGGTGGCCTGACCAAACTTAAAAAACTCAACCAGCTTGGTTTTGTCATTCCCCCTGCCTATGGCTTCAAAGCCAGTGACGATGGAGGGGGCCACAATATCCTTGGGCAACTCAGGAATCCGGCGCTGCTTTGTCATGGCAGCCATGCGGCTACGGATGTAGGGCAACTGAAATTCCTGAGAAATAACGGTATAAACACCGCCAAGACCGGATTCCAATTCCTGAGCGATAATACGAATTTCCTCAGCCGTAACACGTTCCGCGTCCCGTCTGATGCCATCCATCATGAGGAAGGCTGTTTTGAGGCTCTGCTCAAGCGCCTGAATCTTTGTGGCTGTGACTTGAAGATCAGCGCCCTTCTGCACCTGTAGTGTGGTGACATCCTGGGCATTGCCTTCAAGCACCGCTCCGTTCTCTGCTTCAGCCACAGACTTGGCAGAGGTAAACCCATTTGGATTGGTAAAGAACAACATACGGGCTGAAACAACGGAACCTTCAACCAAAGCCTGATTCAGGGATTCAAGAGAGTTCAGGTCGCCTATCTGCTGTTCCACAAAGGAACGACCATAAGGCTCACCCGCCACCGAGTACATACGCACCGGAAACCAGGGGCATTCGTCAGTCTTGTAGCTGCCAGATGTCCCAGGCACCTTCTGGCCCATACACTCCTGATGAATCTTCCACTTCTTCCCAGCCAGCTTGAGGTGGGTATAAAGCTCAACCTCGCATTCCTTACCCCCGCTGCCGCCGTCTGCTTCTGTAAGCTTTTTCTTGGCAGCATCACCTATGGGGCCGGAAAGCTCCTTGAGGTTTTTCAGGAAAGCTTCAGGCAGGGTGTTGATGGAAACATCTTCCCTAACAATGATCTCCACAGCCTTGCCCATTGAATCCCTGTCCACCACAAACCGGGACAGGGGAAACATGCGCAAGCCATCTTCCTTGTCATTGTGGTAAAGAACATTGCCGCCAATTATGAGGTGCATGTTCCCTTCATTAACCACCGGACGGTCAGACGTGGATTCAATGTCGGCCAGAATTGCCTGCTCCACACGCGACAGAGCCTTGTCCATCTTTGTGCGGAACTCCTTGTCTTCCTGCTCCTGCTGCTCTTCCAGAACCATATTGTTCACCCGCAGTCTGAAGCAGGGTTCGTTGGGCGGGAGCATGGTGAGCAACAGCTTGGAGGCAAGGTTGGTAACGCCATTGGCTCCAACGCTCTGAAAAAGTGAAGGGAGCTTCTGGCCTTCCGGCGTATCCTGAGGAGGGATGAGGTAAGGCAGGGTCAGTGCGGAGCAGTCCCGCGCCCGGTCAAGATAGGGCTGCCTTACGACTTCCAGCGTGGCATACCTGGCTGCGGTGGTTCCTTTTGCGGCATCTTCGGCTGTTGCCGAACTATTGGGGGATTGAGAGGCCACTTGTTCCTCCCGCAGCACCCATGTTGCCGCCGCCAAGGTTCAGGTTGATTTTGAGAGCAGAGGTGCCCTTGCGCTGGGTCTCCCCCGTCTTGCTCCGCTTGGAGCCTTCACTGGTCACAGGGGCTTCAGCCACCTGTTCAACAGGGGGAGGTGTAGCCGCCACGGTTGGTGCAGCTACCGATTGTACTTTAGGGGAGCTAACGCCCCCACCACCTCCGACACACACTAGGCATTCCTCCTTTATTTGAGGTTACTGGATTACCCCTCCCCTGTTCTGCTGCCTGTCAAAAGCTGCCCGGAGCTTTCGCACCAGGGCGCGTTCACCGGCGTACATCCAGATTTGCCTTTCGGTATCCAGGATGTCGGGGCAGCGTTCAGGGATGGTTTTTTCAAGCCATTCCACAAGTTCCCTGTTAATGGGAACATCACTGAGATTTGTGGGGGTTTTACCCGCCAACACGACAGGATTCATATGTATTCTCCTCAATTTTCCATACGTTCTGGTTTGCAGAGGCCAGCTTGAGAGGGGCAGAAGAAGCATCATATATAATGATGGACTTAGCCTCTCCTCGCCGGTACTCCCCTGTTTTAACGAAGTTGAACCACGGGAGGAGGTTTTTGGGCACATCCTCAATACCTCCCCCTGTCCACAGCCAGAGCGCCAATCCTTCAGGCATGGCATGGCGTAGCGCCTTTATGAACTCAGCAGCATCAACCATATCCGGCTGACACAGCAGATCACCGCCAAGCACCCAGACGTGCTTGAACATCTGGGTGCCCAGCTTGTACCTGTTATCTCTGAGCCATTCAGGCCAGCGCCTTCCTTTGCCGAAAGACTGAGATTCCGGGTTGTGGCATCCGGGGCATTTGCGCGTACACCCGGCCACATACACTTCAAAAGCTTGGTGGGCCGGGTTGTACTCAGTGCCTATAATGCGGAGCAAAGGTTATTCTGCCTTGTGGTAGAATGTACGGTTGGGCCAGTCATGTTCCCGGCGCGCTGCGTTCCAGTGCTTTGTGTTGGTCAGAAAGCCAACCACGCGGGTGAAGGTATCGGTCACTTCCGCACCGCAGACAGGACACTTGGGAGTATCCTTACCCACCGTCATGTGGCCGTTGGCGCACTTGTTGATGGCGTAGTTCACGGCGAAGTAAACAACACCGCAGGCTGCGGCATGCAGCACCAGGGCTTCCATGGTTTCGGCCTTCTCAATCTGCTCACCAACATTGAGGTGGCAGATGGCCCCGCCAGTGCAATAGCTGTCCAGCTCTCCCTGAATGCGAATGCGGTCAAGGAGGTCAACACCTTCTTCCCACAGGGGGATGAACTGGTTGGAATACAGGGGATAGCCCTCAGGGTTCAGCCCCAGAAGGCTGTCCTTCTTCGCCAGCTTGACCGCAGAGGATTCACCGGGCACCTGCTCCATATTGTGCGGGGTGCCCAGCAGGCCGGTCTGCAAGTCGTTCACGGCATTGATGGTGCCGAGAATGCGCTTGGCGGCGGCAAGCCCTTCAGGCTCACGAATGTCGTAGCCCAGAATGTTCAGGGCTTCGTAAAGGCCGGTGAAACCGCAGGTCGAATACTGGTGCTTCAAATCCATGAAACCCAGCGAGTACAGCGGCAGGCTGCCACGTTCAATACGGTCTTTGATGAAGGTGCGCTTGGCGTGATTGATGGTAGCCACAAGGCTGACGGCCTGAACGAGGATTTCACACAGCGACTTCAGGGCAGCTTTGTCATCTTTATCGGCGGTATCTGCGTTGGCCTCCCGCGCCAGTGCGGGCAGGTTGAGAGTACACACACCAAGACTGCCGATCTTGGTGCTGCCAGCCCCAAACGAATTGGCATAGCCGAGGTCGTTGATGTTCGACCGCAAACGGCAGCAAGACGAAAGGGTACTGGTCTCGCCAATGTAGAAGTTGATGAAGCCGTACTTCAGGTTCTTTTTGGCGACCATGCGCAGGAAGGCTTTATCAGCAACATGCTTACCTTCCTGTTCATCGTGGGCCAGAGAGAAGCAGGCTGTCACCACCGGGAACGTGGCAGGGTCACGGGATAGGACTTCGTTGAAGCAGTCCAGAAACATTTCCTGCACAGCCTGCACGGTGGCAAGCTTGGGGGCAGCGCCATTGATGACGTAAGACGGGAGCAGCTTTTCAAGGAAAGGCTTGTCGTAGATGCTGACATTGGTGAAGGGAGACTGATTCCCCCGGAACTCCCAATTCAGGGTGTAGATCAGGGAGGTCAGGCATTCACCAATGTACGTCCACACTTCTTTCCTGTTGGTGCCCACGCATACATGGTTGTCGTAGTACGCACGGCAATCCTTTTCGCCATCCAGAATCATGTCCACATAGCGGGAGATGACAAGCAGCATGTCGGCAAGGCCAGTAGCACCGAGGGTGCTGTTGGCGGCGTACACCGTGAACTGCTCCACCTGCCGCAGCAGGGTCGAAAGGCTTTTGGGAGGCACGATGTCGAGACGCCCGCCCATCTTCAGCCCTTCCAGGGCAATATCCAGGGTTGAGTAGTTGAAGCAGTACGGACGGCCAATGTCCCAACTGTCATTGATGTAGATGCGCCCGGTCAGTTCCGCTTCAATCACAACGTCAGCCGCTTCAATGCTTTCAGCTTCCCGCACGGCATTCCAGAGGTTGTACAGGGAGTTCAGCTTCATGAGCGGCTTGGGCACTTCGTAATTGAAGGTGATGACATCCCGGCCTGTGACGTTGGCGTTGGGGTCAATGGAATGGTCAGCCGTGGCTGAACCCTTGCGGTTGGATGTGCTGAAGTATTCCCGGCTTGTGTGGTTGATGTCGAGCTGGCTTTCATGAATGCCCTCCAAAAGAAAAAGCCCCGCAGGATACTTCATGCGGAGCCTTTCGATCAGGGCTACAAAAGCCTCATCGTATGTTTGAGGGAGGAGCAACGGCAAGGTTATTCCACCTCCATGTATTCTTCGGGATTGAGCATGGCCTTGATGTCGGGCAGGTTGCGTACAAGGTCGCGTTCCTTCATGTCGATGACATCCAGGGGGAAGTCGGGGGTGACGGTCTTGCGGCGGGCCACGCAGATTTCCTTGGGGGTCTTCAGATGGACAACCTTGATGTCGTAGCCCATGTCTTCGGCCAGACGCGCCCAGCGCTGCACATAGGAGGTACGCACGGTGCTTTCATCAATCACCACGTCCAGACCCCGCAGCATGTGAGCGCGGGCCAGGGTGTAGAGCATGCCATGAATCTGCTGCTCCAGCGGGCCATAGAACTTGTGGCCGTGGGCCATGCGCAGATCATCAGCGCAAAGCACCTGCACACCGGCAGGGACAAAGTTGGTATTGACGTAGGTGGATTTGCCAGCGCCGGGAAGGCCCAGCATAATAAACATGGTGGGTTTCTTGGTCACAGTTTGAGTCTCCTGTGTTGCGTGTCTTTTGATTAAATGGAAACAGGGGTGTTTCTGACGATGTGTGTGAGGTCGGGGGCTTTGTAGTTCGGCCCCTTCAGAACCTTGCCGTCTTCGCGTTTGACCGGCTTGCCGTCAGGCCCAAGCTTGCTCATGTTGGATTGGTGAACCAGCCGGAAGGCAGCGTCCAGATCAATGCCGATGCGGGCAGCCAGCCAGTAGGTGACGTAGAGGAGGTCGGCCAGTTCCTTGGTGAAGCGTTCCTTGATGACTTCAGAGGGGGCCACACCTTCCCACCAATAGGCCCGAAGGTTGGCAGCCTCTACCTCCAGCTCTTCCAGCTCTTCCTTAATGAGGTCAATGCCAAGATCAATTCCCGGCATGTCATCAAAGTCCTGGCAGACGGGCTGGCTCATGGCCTTCATGAACCGAGCCACAAGGGCGAGGTTATCTGTGCGGTCAGGCATTTGTTTCTTTCTCCTTTACCTGCTGGATAAGCCGCTCCAGATACACCTTGGCCTTCTGCAAATCCTCAAGGCCGTTTTTGGCATCGTGCCGCATGACGTACTTGATGATGTTGCCGGTCAGGAAGTCGAGCTTGTTTGCGGCTATGAAGTCCAGAGGCTGAATCTTGAACCGGGAGTAATAGGAAGGGCTGGTGGGGGTAGAGGGAGCCACAGGTTTATCCCTTGGCTCATAATCTAAATAGCCAGACAAGACACAACTCTTGCATGGTTCTTTTCCCAGCCCCATAAGATGAGCATTGCGGCATGTGCTGCATTCTACTCTGGTGCCCACAGCTTCACCTCCCGCTCCTTAAAGTCATAATCCCCTTCCCGCAGGATACGAGCCATGCGGGCCATAAGCAGCGCATAGTCTTCCCCGAAGCCAGCCTTTTCATAAGCCGACACAACCACAGGCCACATAGCCTCAATGGTCTTGGGGACATCCTTCAGAGCCTTTGCCGCTGTGGCAGGGCCGAACTTGGGGCAGCCGGGGTAGCCATCTGTTGCATCCCCCATGAGGGTCTGCATCATGAACCAGTAGTCAGCATCTTCAACGCTGATTTCGTGGACACCCTCTTCGGGGTGCCCCAGATTGAAGAACTTGCCGGGGATGGAACGGAGGTCTTTGTCGATGGAGACGATGATGGTTTCCCTTCGTCTCTCCGGGTCAGTCGCAAGAATGCCCATGACATCATCAGCTTCCAACCGGGGCAGCACGGGTGTCTTGTGAGTGTTGCTGTTGATGAAGTGTTCCCTCAAGAACTTCAGGGCCACAGGCCGGGGCTTCCCGGCGCGGTTGCTCTTGTACTGAGGGAAGATAGCCCTGCGAAAGTTGTTGCCACCTTCATCGGAGAAACAGAGCAGGCAATTGTCGCTGCCCAAGGTTTCCCTGATGAAGTTCAGTTTGTAGTTAAAAGCCGAAATGGCGTCCGTAAGATTGCACTGCGGAAAGCAGGAATCATCATCAAAGCAGATGATCTTCTCTGCCCCGGCGCAGGCTTGGTAGGCCACCACGTCAGCGTCAATGAGAAGGAGAGGTGTAGGCACGGGGTAACTCCAGTTGATAAACAGCTTTGTTGTCATGAATCAGCAATAGCTTGCCGATGCAGTTTGAAACCACAGGGGTACAGGCGAAAACTACTCTTGTTGAGTAAGGGTTCGATAGCGAATGCACCGCATCCCAGCCTTTAAAATCAAACGTGACTGTGATTAGGAGTTGGTTGTTGCGCTCATCAAAGGAGGCTCCAACAACTTTAATGTGGTCGCCAGGGACGGATATCCAGAATGGGCCGCGTGGGGCGCTATACTCCACCCAATCAACAGCGTATGTTTTGGTTACTCGCTTCAGACGGCAAAGCTCTGCTTCCCTGCTCATCATGATGAAACCCCCGGTTCGTACACGGCCCTGAAGTCGTGAACCAGCCAGAGCTTCCCGGTGTAGCCACCAAGAATCGAAGCATGTGCAAGAACCAGCTCTTCACGTTGGATGGGTGTGTTGAGAGAGGTAGCGTCTGGTTCCCAGCTCAGATAACGCGGCTCACATTCGGTGGTTATTACCAAGCAGTCCCTTGATGAATCAAAGGACATGGCAACTATTTTAGGGTTCTTACCCAATGTTGCGAGGCGAAACTGGTACATCCCACGGAACCTCTGCCAATCCACACAGACCGTTTTCCTGGTTAGGTACCGCCCATCAGAAAGGCGGCGCAGGCTCATGCTCTCTTCTCCTGCTCTCCCCCAAACTCAAACAGTTCGGGGTATTTCAAGTTCCCATACAGGTGTCGGCAGAACTCACGCCATTGCGGAAGCTTGTGCTGGTTACGCTGTATGTAAACCTCTCGCAGCACTGCATAGTTGCATGTGATTACACGGCGCTGAAGAAAGGACATAGGCAGATTGTCCAGCAGCTCATCAAATTTTCTGAGCTGCCGCAGTTCTTCCAGGTGATTGAGGAGGGTGTACCAAATGGGCCTGTCAAAACAGGCTTCGGTAAGTGGAGTCTTCAGAAGCGTGTGCATCTTGGATTCCGACTGAGCCACGGTGCCAATCTTGTAGGTGTCGAACTCAGACCAGAAATACAGGGGTGCCTGAATATCCAGATAAACCGTAATGGCCCGCAGAAACTTATCGTGTCCGTTGCCTTTACCGCTCAGGTTGGAGGCCCGTTCATACATAGCCACCCGAAGCTCTCTGGGGAGCGGGGATGAATAGCCAGAGGTTTTCCCAAAGGAAAAGCCGAGGCCAAGAAGGGCTTCATCAAGGCCGTATTCACTGATGATATGAACCCACATGCTACGCCTCCTCTTTAACGCACTCGACATCAAGAAGGCCGGTTTCAATGCTACTGCCGAGGATGCGGCGCATTTCGTCAAGAACAACTGAAGCATTCTTACTGCTTATGACGGGCCACTTGTCCCCAAGGCCAAACCATCCGGCCCCTGTAACCTTCCACAGCGAATAGCAGTCGTTGGCATCTTTCGTGATCTTCAGCTTCATCTTTCAATCTCCTGTCATTAATAAATGAAGACCCCGGCTTCCCCTCCTCAAGCAGAAGGAGAAACCGGGGCCATAATTAAAGGAGGCTTTGGGCCTCCCAGGCTTAACCGTTGAAATTCACGATCACCGCACCTTCGTCACCGAAGGAATAGGTGAAGGCTTCACGGCCATCCCACTTGGGGAGACCTTCAGGCAGGTTGCGGGCAGACAGCACAAGCTGACCGGCACCGGCAAAGCCGGGGCGTTTGCCCAGCACACGGGCACCGGGGGCACCTTCAGCGGCGGGCATGATGCAGAGGCGCTGGGTGTCGGCGTCAAAGCCGCAGAGAACGCGGGTGCCCACCTTGACGGTCACATCTTCGCGGCCCAGGAAGGCGGGCGAAAAGACAACCACAAGGTTTGCTTCCTTGTCGTAGCTCATGGAAACTTCGGGATGCTGGCGGGAAGGCATGGAACGGGTAACGGGGATAAGAGAGAACTGTTCGTTCATGATGGTATATTCCTTGATGAGTTTTGAGTTAATTGGAGTAAGCTCCCCACTGTGCTGCAATGGCTTCAGCAACACCAAGATAGGTCATGCTGCGTATTGCCCATCTGTCAGCAGTTGGGGGGAGTTTGTTCTGACCGCTATCAGTTTGATTTCCCCAACGGGGTCTTCCATTCACCATTCGTGGTGCTACAAAAGAGGTGGAGGTGAGGAGGGGAAGATTTTTGAGCCACAGGCATGTTGCCTTTGAAGCGTCTTCGCCAAACTGGTAGGGCTGAATTGTTTGATCTGGCTTTCTGATTCTGGTTGAAATACAGCCAATAGGATTTTCAATGGCAATCCTTTCAATAGGGGCATCCATAAGTGCTTTGACAAACAGAAGTGCTTCCTCTGTTTTCGCCTGGCGCTCAGGCACACGCTTATTCCAATGGAGGCCACTTGAGCACAGATAGGTGCAAGGTGGATGTGCCACCATCAAATCCCATCCGTCAGAAAGAATTTCCAGAACATCCCCTTGGTGATGAGGGCCGGGGCTTGTCGTTGGCAAGAGGTCACAGCTCATAGCTTCGTGACCCATCTTCAGAAACGCGTCCCTGACCCTGCCACTGTATTCACAGGCGACAAGGATGCGAATAGGACACCTCTTTGCAAGTTAGTGTGTTTCAGCCCAGCTCTTGCCTATCTTGTATTCACCAGTAGTAGGACACCGCATGCCAAAATGTCGGCCTGCGATTTCTATGGCTTCAACAAAGAGCTGCCCAAGGGCATCAGCTTTATCCCTTGGGCATTGCATCTGGGCTTCGTCATGGACGTGAAGAACTTGGGTGTAGTCCACCCCCAGCTTCCACCCGTAGCGGAGTTCCGCTTCATGGTGGCAAACGATGGTGGCGAATTTGACAAGCACGGCACCGGCAGATTGCAGCAGGGTGTTCAACGCTGAGTGCGAGGAACGGACGTGCAGCTTCCGCTTGTCGATGCCGTAGAGGAAGGGGCGTTTCTTGACGGCGTTTTGCACGTCATCAATCAGCGCCTTGATGGCCGGAATGGCCGCAAAGAACTTGGCCTTCAGCCTCTTGCCAATCTGCGCCTGACGCGCTGGGGAGGCTGTGGGGGCCACAATGGAGCCAAGCTTCTGGTCGCCCGCTCCGTAGAGGAAAGCGTAGATGAACGTCTTGGCGTTATCTCTGGTTTCCAGACCGGCTGCCTTCTGGTTGGCCGTATGGATGTCGCCTTCCAGCAACACCTTGGCATACTTGCCGCCGTCATAGCGGCCCATGAAGGATGCCAGCATGCGCAGCTCAAGACCTGAGGCGTCTGCCCCAACCTGAACCGTGCCCGGAGCGGCCACAAACAGGCTGCGGCATTGGGTGCCGTAGGTGCCGTGCGCCGGAATCTGGGCAAGGTTCGGGCTGTTATGGGTACACCGCCCGGTCACGGCTCCGCAGGTGATGACACGGCCATGAATACGGCCAGAGCTATCTACCAAACGAAGCCATCCTGCTTTGCCTTCAGAGAGCATCCCGATGATCTTGGTGATCTCAAGGTACTCACTCAAAGGCCTGCACTCTGGAAAGTCGAGAGAAGCCAGAACATCCCCATCAACCTTTGGCTTGCCTGTCTCCGTAAATTCGGAGGGCTGCCAGCCATGAAGTTCAATGAGGCGGTCTGCGATCATCTCCCGGCTGTTCGGGTTGAACTCAATGATGTGCTTCTTGATGAAGGGAACACCCTTCACATACCCCCTGGTCTTGTTATTGACCTTGGGGATGAAGACTTCTTCCTCAACCTTGGGCGGGAACACCGTGCGAAGTTGAGTCTTGAGTTCTTCCCGCTTGGCACAAAGATCAATATAGAGGTTCATGGCAGCCTTCTCATCGAAGGGCACCCCAACCTGTTCCTGATTGAAGATGATGGTCTGGAAGTCATGCTCAATGGCAAGAGCTTCAGGACTGTATTGCTGGTCTAGGATGAGCTGATACAGCTTGAACAGAACGGCAACGTCCTGCTCACAGTAGGTCTGCATTTCCTGTGACCAGTGCGCCCATGCGTTTTCAGTGGTCTTGCCGTAGTCGCCTTTGTATTCCCCCAGCCTGTAACCCCAAGCCTCAAGGCTGTGTTTGCCGCAGAGCTTTGCCGGGAAGGCAGAACTTGTGGGCTTTTTCCGTTTGGCCTGAGAACGCAGACGATCAAAGTCCAGGTCTTTCAGGTTAGTCCAGATGAGCCGGGAGGCAGTGAGGGTATCGAAGAGGCGTGGAAGGGATACGCTGGAATGCAGTTTGGCAAGCGCGGGTTTGTCAAAGCAGAGGCCGTTGTGCGCCACAAGCAGCGGCGCGTTGGCAAGGAGTTCAAGCCCTTCAGCTATTTTGTCCGGGCCGAAGGAGTACAGCTTGCCGCTGGGGTACTCCATAGCGCATATGCAATGCACCACAGAGGTTGTATCAAGTAGTCCGTCAGTTTCTATGTCGAAGAGCAGGGCCGGTGTTTCGGGCGTGGGTATCCATGAGTGGTTGAACCCCGGATAAGGTTCACGACTCAGCGACACCACTGCCATAGTGGTCATATCCTTGTTTCATAATGAGTTGGCCCGAATTGTAGAGGTTAGTAAGAAGCTTCTGCCCAGCGGGGAGTACCTTGATGGTTCTTCCGCTTACCTCAAAATGCCAGAGACAATAGCGAGGGCAAGGCTGTAGCCTCTCTGTGCGTGAGTCCCAATACAAAACACCAGCCTTAACAAGACTGGTGCTTACCTTGGACAGCTTCACTCCCCGCAGGGTGCGGCAGAAAGCAGTGATGGATGGGGCTTGGTTGTCCATTCCCTAGAACTCCTCTCCGGTGTCACCTTTCGCATTATTCGTGTCATCATCCCCAAAGCCGAACTCCATGCCATCGGCGGGGAGCAGGCGTCCTGTTTCGCTGTTGTAGGCAACGCTTCCGGCTGGCCCTACTTCACCTATGGGCCTGTTCTTCAGAACACGAATAGAGGATATGTTGGGGGTATCCCCCTGCTGGTCACGCTCAAGGGCAATGACCACATCACTCACCTGTTCCAGAGAACCAGAGCCACGCAGATCAGTAAGGCTCACCTGTCGCCCTTCGTTAAAGCTTTTGCCTTTGTCGGGTCGCTTCAGATGCACCACCGCCAGAACCATGACCCCCGTTTCCTCAATGAGGGAGCGGAGCTTGGTCATGAGCTTGTCGATGGTCTTTCTTTCAGACTCACCACCGGATTCATCCAACGCCGAAACCACGATGGAGATGTGGTCAAGGACAATCACCTTACAGCCCAGGCCCACCACCATGTAGCGGAGCTTGGCAAGCAGGGTGTCGATGTCGGATGAACCAAAGTGGTCATAAGCGAACCACTTCTCATCCCCGGTGACGGCATCAAAAGCAGCCCGGAGTTCTGCTTCTGGCAGAGCCTTGTGGACTTCCGGCAGATGCAGGGGCTTGTTGATGTTGATGCCGAGGTAGCGGCGAAGGTTGCGGTCAGTGGATTCTTCCAGGGCCATAACGCCAAGCGTGAGGCCGTGGGCCATCTTGAGGTGGTAGGCAATCTCATTGACGATGGTGCTTTTGCCGATGCCTGAGCCAGCCGTGAAGAGGTAGAGTTCTCCACAGCGCAGCCCATGCAGGCGCTCGTTCAGCAGGGGATACGGAATGTCATAGCCTGTTGGGGGCGTCTTGCTGATCTTGTCCCACAGGTCTTTGCCGGACACGATGCCATCAGGCCGGTACGGGCGGGCATCCCAAAGGGCGTTCAAGAGCGCCTTGGATTTGCCTTCCTTGAGGCAGTCGTTGGCATCCTTTTCAGGAAGCACAGCGACCTTGGCCTTGCCGGGTGAAAGCAGCAAAGCACATTCCTGCGCCGCAGCCTGCCCCGGTTCATCCATATCGAAAGCGAAGACCACTTCATCAAACGTCTCAAGCCATTCCAATGATGCCTTGATAGCCTTGACCGCATGGTTGGCCCCGTTGGGCAGACTGACCACCGGCCACTTGTTGTCCTGCAACATGGAGATGGTGAGGCAGTCAATTTCCCCTTCGGTAACGACCACCTTGCGGCCACCGCTACGCCAGAGGTGCTGCCCGAAAAGGACAGCCTTCTTCATGTCACCTATCCACTTGAAGTCTTTGCCTTCCATGCGGATATGCTGGGCCACAAGGTTGCCCTTGGTGTCATGGTAGTTAGCCACATGGCACCACTCGCGTTTCTTGCCGAACCGTCCGATGCCGTAGTTGAACTTCTTGCAGGTTTCTCCATCAACGCCCCGTGCTTTCAGGGGGACGATTTCAAAATCAATAGGTTCAAATGACGGCTTCTCTTTCGGCTCTGCCACTTGATGCCCTTCCCCGTCCGGGGCTTGGTAGAAGCCACAGGCGTTGCAGTAGCCGTGCCCATCGGAATACCGGGCAAGGTTGTTGCCGCTTGCATCATCCCCCTTGGCCCGACAGGCGGGACAGGGTTCGTGCTGAACAAAGGTAGAATCAGAATTGAGGTGCTGCATTTTCGTTGCCTCCTAAGTGGAAACGAAGGCATCAAATGCGGCCCTCTGCTGTTTGCTGGGTTTGTGCTCAAGCCAATCGGCAGGGATGCTTGGCCCCTTGCAGCAGGAAAAACCATGCTGCTTGGCCCAATCTGCATGGGTCATGCCCTTGGTTACTTTGGCGGTGAGGCTCATGAAGACCAGCCGGATGTCCAGGTCTGGGCATTGAGCTTTGACCATGAGCATCTTGTCACGGTCTGCCTTGGTGAAGCGGCCTTTGGCCTCAATCATGATGGCCTGTTTTGGTAGTGCCCAATCCGGCGTGTAGTGCCGTTGGACAGACACCTTGTAGGGAATATGCACCGCCTCATACCGGGCACTGCCCTCAGGCAGACCGGCGTGGATGTCGGCCTCAAACTGACTACGGAAGCCGGTGTTGCGCCTCAGGCTGGCCCAGCGTTTGTACTGCGTTGTGCGGTAGCCGCCGCTGGAGATTCCGGCCATGGCTAGAACGGCACGTCATCGGCGCTGGGAGCTTCGGAGGGGAAGGCAGGGCCAAGATCATCAGCGTCATCAGCCTTGCGGTTGAAGCCCTGCTCTTCAGCCAGAGAAGAGGCCATGAAGCCGTCTTCGTCTTCTTCGGCGGCGAAGCCGTAGTCAGAGGCAGAGCGTTCGCCAGCGGCGTTCAGCTTGAGAATCTGCACTGCGTTCAAATAGAAGGAGACGCCCGCCTTGCCGGTACCACTGACGAAGTACGGGGCAGCGGTGAAGCACACGCGAACCAGGGAACCAAAGCCCGGCTCATCCTTCATCTTTACCGGAGCCTGCATGGAATCAAACACAGGCACCTTGCGCTGACGGGTCTGGCCAGTTTTGGAATCTTTGTAGATGGCCTTGGTCTTGAAGCGGAACAGGATGTTGCCGGTGGGTTCTTCCGTTTCACGATCATATTCGACAGTACCGGGTTCAACCCAGGTCGGCTCACCAAGCTTCTTGCGGTTGGCAACGGAGAGTTCGTTGAAGGCTTCCTGCATGTTTGCCTTGCCTTCCTCAATCTCCTCAGCGATCAGACGCTTCAGCTTGTCAGCCTCAGCTTCGTCCAGACGCAGGGAGATGGTGAAGGAGCCGTCTTCATCAGGGAACTCCTTGGTGCCGTAGTCAGGAGCCACCAGATGAACGAAGAGCGCTTCACCCTTGGGGGTCGTGTGGCTCTTGCGCTTTTTCTTTTCGTCTTTGTTATTTGCCATTGATGATTTCCTTGTTGATGTACTCAGCGGTTGCGGCGAACTCAGGCCGCTTGCCTTCAGCGTCATTCATGCAGTTACGGGCATAGGTCATCATGTCGGTGACAGAGATACCGGACTGCTCCGCTGCCAGCAGGAAGGCACAGGCCAATCCCATGAGGCGCGGGCCTTGCTTGGGGTTGTCCTGAATCGCTGTTGCCACGGCCATGCAGCATTGGGCAGCTTCACGCGCTGTGCAGTTGCCCATGAGGTCACGCAGCCGGGGGGCCAGGGATGAGAGAACAAGAGGGTCGAGATAGTTTGGGGTAGACATATGAGTGGGCGGGCCTCCTGTGGGTTAAAGGTGAAGGGAGAAGCGTTGAGGGTGCTTCTTCCCGCCTAGTGGAACCTATTTCCAACATGCTGAGATAAAACAAAAAATCCCCAAGCCTGCCTGAAGCAGAACCTGGGGATTTTTTGTTTTATCGAGTAGCTCTATTTATGCAAAGAAAAACAGCGAGTTAGTCACATTTGACACGTCCAACTTCCCGAATGAAGGCACCACCGGAAGAGCGTCAGCTTTCTGCAATACATCTGTAGGCACAGCAGCTAGCACCTCCCGGCTCCATAACTCAAGCATGTTTGCCGTGCCACCGAACAATTCAACAAAAGTTGAGCGCAGCAGCCCCGCCAACTTTTCACTGTCTGCGGCCAAAGTACCGTAGCTGTCGTGAATCATAGCGAAGCGTGTTATACCACAAGCAAGACAGTGTTGCACGGTTCTCATAAGCGCAGCAGCGTCAAGACTGTGAACATAGTTAGGTGAAATGGCTGACTTTTGCTTAGTCTTTGCCAACTTGGCTTCGTTAGCTTCATTCAGTGTCAGCTTGACAATACTATCCCCTATCTTCGTCTTTATCCTCTGCCCTATCTGCTCCCGATAGAACTGCTGCACATAAAAGCCAACAGGTGTTGTCCACCGTGCGGGGAGGTTTGCCTTATTCAGCACCCCAGCGGTATCCTGAAGAAAAGACATGGCTTCTCTAGCTTTGATAACTGTGGCACCAATGGCTTCCCATACAAAGGTTGCAAGGAAACGCGCTACGCCCCGCAATGTATGCCCAGCAGGTATCTCCAAAGGGGCGTCATCATAGACCTGCTCCTTCAGCCATTCCTCAGTGTATTCACGGCAGCTATCAAAAGTGCCTCCATAAGGGAGAACCATAACCTGTCGCTTGGTCATCTTGCGATTGATGTTCAAGGTCAGAAGCCAGCGAGAGCAAACCACCTCATTATATATAGGTATGTCAGAATCCTTGGAGCATACGTTAGCTGAATCTTCATCACCAGCAGCACGGGCCTCAAGCATGCCCTTTACCTTGTCAGCCACAATCCCATAGATGTCCTGTGGCTTCTCACTTGGCAGAAGATTTACGGCAGCGCCACCGACCTCATCCCTCAGGATAAGGGAGAAAATCTGAAGCCCGTTGCAGGTACCATCCATAGCCACGGGCAGGTGGGACACAAATTCAAGCCCCTCCGTGAGATACCCGGCCCACTCAAAGCAGAACGCCAAGAACCCCCACGGGTCATCGGCTTCCTGCCACCATGTCACAGTGTAGGGGTCATCGGATACGGCCTTGATCTTCTCCTGATTCTGCAAGACCCAGGAGTAGCGATCATCAAGGCTCACCTTGTCGTTGCCCCAAGTATTGCTGCCGTGAATGGCAAGCCATTTCACAGCAGCCATAGTTCCAAGCGGCTTTCCCTCTGCGAAACACAGAAGAGCCTTGGCAAGATGAGTCCCTTGTGGCGTGAGGTATGCTGGAACGGCATAGATGCGGCCCCGGAAGTCGAGTTGGTAAGGATAGTAGAAAGCTTCTTCATCCTTATAACGACTCGCAAGGTTCAGGGTCTTGGCAATACCAAGGCGGCGAGACATGCAGGAGATGTTTTTCTCCCTGACAATGGCAGCCGCCCGCTTCCATTTTTTCAGCTCTTCCTCAGGCAGGATGTCGAGGCAGGTATGAGGAATACGGGCTGAGGCGCTGTCTGTGATGTCTTCCCCACAAACCGGGCACACAGGGAGTCTGTAACCATCACGCGGGGGCATGTCGGCCACACCCCCATCAGTGTAGTCCCAGAGATGTTGGGCCACTGCATAGACAGGTTGGTTGATGGCCCATGCTGTATCCTGCAAAGCGTTTATGGCTGTGAGGACATCAGGCATTTCCCCGCTTTCAATTTTTTTGTCTAAGACAGTCAGATAGCTTCTATCTATTGTTTTTACCAAGGAAAGGGGGCGCATTTCTTGGAAATAGTAGCCACCACCAGTAGCCCACTCCCACCTTTTAGGAGGAACAACCGTAGGCATAAAATCAGGATAAAGTATTGATCTAGTTTCAAGGTGGTTTTCAAGCCATTCCTTGATACGTTCCGTCATTATCACACTGTAAGCCCCATGCTCCTTCTTCCCCTTTTTTACTTTCCCAGGAAGCAGCTTAAACTCCACAATACCAACATGCTCAACGATTAACTCAAGCAACTTAATACCAAGATGCAAGCACTGAGTAGCAGGCCACGGCTCAAAATCTACAGTACAAGACTTGCCATAGGCATACCTAAGCACCGTGCTTCTGTACTCTTTTGACTTATGACCTTGGATATAACGCTGTGTTGCCTTATACCGCTCATTATCATTCTCTTTCATATTTGTAAGACGTTTTTCAGATTCAATTTCACGCCCTATGCAGATAGCTGTGTATTGAGCAAGTGGTTCTCTGGTCAGGCTATCAATCGTAGCCCGTAAAGCAATGAATGCCACCACATCAGAATCCATACCTTCAAGCAGACCCACAGCCATATGCCTGCGCCCTGCCCCGCCGCCTTTGGCCTTAGTCATAAACTCATCAATAGCCTTAGCCAGGGGTTCAATTCCACGCTTGAGCAGCATCTTGCCGTAGCTGGTGCCCCCTTCATTCTTCTGTTCTCTCAGGCGGTTGACGTTGGCAAAGAAGCGATCACGGCCACGGTTGAACATTTCTTCTTCAAGGGACAATTCCCTAGCAATTAGCTCTTGATTAATACGATGGGCGCAAGTGTCGGCAGACATTTTTCGTTACTCCTTAGCTAATGGTTTGTTCTTAGGGTGCAAAAAAGCCCCCTTGGCAGATTGCAAGGCCACCAAGAGGGCTAAAGAAGCCAAATTCTAGCAGCATGTTATCTGCTAGATTGCAGAATCAAGGCTTATTTCCTTGACCACTGCGGTGAATATGATTAACTTGTGTCTAGCATAATTAGCCTCCACGGATAGTTTTAGCGAGGAGAGCTGTTAGCTTCAAGCTAATTTTATCAACTTTAAATTAATGTTTTCAACAGGTCATTTCTAACAAACTGGAATAACCGTTGATTTTTCTTGGAGGTGGGGGATGCCCGATTCAAATGTTGCAAAAGAACGTATGGAAGAGCGGAATGATTTTGAAGCGCAGTTCAAACGTGTACTTGAGGCTGCTGGGGTTAAGACCGATGCAGATTTAGCCCGCATATTGGATATCCAACCTCCTTCAATCGCTGGTGCAAAGAAAAGAGGCAGTATTCCGAAGGCATGGCTTGAAAAAATATCAGCTATGTTTGGTATTTCTATAGATTGGCTGGTACATGGGGATTATCGCTTTGAGACAAGGCTTGGTAAGTTGAAGCTAGGCCAGCCCCTTGAAAGAATCCCGATAGAGAAAAAAGCAGCGAATCATGTTCCGGTGCCTTCTGACAATGGCACAGATGTTGACATGATGTTCATTCCGTTGGTAGAAGCGAGACTTTCAGCCGGGACGGGGAGTCTTGAAACCAGTGCAGACGGGGAACGTAAATATGCTTTCCGCTCCGATTTTTTGCACAGGAAAGGCACCCCAAGCAAAATGGTATTGATGCGCGTCTCCGGTGACAGCATGGAGCCAGAAATTAAACACGGGGATGTGGTATTGCTTGACCAAGGAAAAACCACTATTCTCCCTGGCCGTATGTATGCAGTTGGGATTGAGGAAGCAATTTACGTTAAGCAAATTGACACAATCCCAGGCAAGCTTATTTTGAAGAGCATGAACCAAGCCTATCCCCCGATTGAGGTGGATATGCGTGGTGATCTTGCGGAGCAAGCACGGGTGATTGGTCAGGTTCTTTGGGTTGGTCGGGAATATCGTTAAAAGTTTAGACTAACTAGCAAGAATCTCTAGACAATTTTGGCTTAATAAAAAAACAGGAACGTGTCTTTCTGGGTTGCATTTTTCAGGTTGCACATGCCTCCTAGGTTACTGCACCCCAATGACAATTCCTGTTGATATATCAGACGGATAGAGAAACTGCTGAATCTTAGAATCCAGCACCTATGGTATGGGGGTTCAAGTCCCCCCTCTCGCACCAACTACCTCACCAAGAAAAGGAGTCCCTCGTGGAATATAGCGCAGAAGACATCTCGCCGGTCAGAAAAAAGGTCGTCATCACCACCGAAGCCCAGGAAGTGGAAGCAGCCATCATGGGCGCCGTGGCGCTGTACAAAACATCAGTGCAGCTGGACGGTTTCCGCAAGGGCAAGGTTCCGGCGTCGGTCATCGAACAGCGCTTCCGCGACAAGATTTATGAAGAAGCCCGCCAGGATCTGATCAACGTCCACATCAACGACGTGATGCAGAAGCTCGACGTTTCGCCCCTCGCCGGCGTTGACGTGGACGCCAAGGGCACCTTTGAACGTGGTCAGGGCTACGAATACAGCGTCGAATTTGAAATGCTGCCCTCCTTCACCCTTCCTCCCTATGAAGGTATGGAAGTGGAGCAGGAAAAAGTGGTCGTGGACGAAAAGGAAGTGCAGGAAGTTATCGACCGCATCCGCCGCGACCGTGGCGAGCTTGTGCCCGTTGAAGGCGCTGGCCCCGCTGTGGACGGCCAGGTTGCCACCATCGACTTTGCCGCCTTTGAAAACGGCGAGCCCCTGGAAGGCGTGAAGGCCGAAAGCTTTGACCTCGCCCTTGGCGAACGTCAGGCCCTTGAAGATTTTGAAGCCCTGGTGAAGACCATCCGCTATGGCGAAGAAGGCGAAGGCCAGATCACCTTCCCCGAAGATTTTCTTGCCAAGGATCTGGCAGGCAAAACCGTCACCATGAAGGTGCGCGTGCACGCCATCAAGGAGCGCAAGCTTCCTGAACTGAACGACGACCTCGCCAAGACCGTTGGCCTTGAAAGCGTGGAAAAGCTGCGCGAAGCCATCACCGGCAGCTACACCCAGAGCCGCGCCAACCTCAACAAGAGCGCCGCGCAGAAGACCCTGCTTGACCGCCTGCTGAAGATGGTTGAATTTGAACTGCCGCCCAGCCTTGTTGACACCCAGGTGCGCACCCTGCTGGGCGACATGGCCTCCCGCCTCGAACGTCAGGGCCGCAGCCTTGATTCGCTTGGCAAGAGCATGGACGAACTGCGCGCCGAAGTGCAGCCCCAGGCTGACGAACTGGCCCGCTCGCAGGTTCTGCTGCTTTCCATCGCCAAGAAAGAAGCACTTGACGTTACCGACAATGAGGTCAACACTCAGATCTACCAGATGAGCATGCGCACTGGCGAAGATTTCAAGACCCTGCGTGAAAGCTATGAACGCTCGGGCATGATCTTTGTGCTGCGTGACCGCATGCTGGCCGACAAGGCCATGGATCTGATCTACGCCAAGTCCAAGGTGACCGAAGTGGAGCCCAAGGCCCCAGCCGAGGGCGACGCCGCGCCGGGCGCACCCGCCAGCGCTCAGGACTAACTGAAGTATAAGGGAGGCGGCCTTAAGGCCGCCTTTTGGTTTTATTTTGCGGCAACACCGCACCCAACCGGCCCACACGCCGTGCCAAGAGGCTCATATGTCGCTTGTCCCCATGGTTATTGAAACCACAGGCCGCTCTGAACGGGCCTATGACATCTATTCGCGTCTGCTCAAGGACCGCATCGTTTTGCTTGGATCCGAGGTCAACGATACAGTTGCTTCCCTCATCTGCGCCCAGTTGCTGTTCCTTGAATCGCAAGACCCCGAAAAAGAAATCTATCTCTACATAAATTCCCCCGGCGGCTCTGTTACCGCCGGGCTTGCCGTTTATGACACCATGCGCTTTATCTCTTCGCCGGTGGCGACTGTGTGCATGGGCCGCGCCGCCAGCATGGGCGCATTTTTGCTGGCCGCTGGCAAGCCTGGCATGCGTTTTGCTTTGCCTAACAGTCAGATCATGATTCACCAGCCTTCGGGCGGTTTTCAGGGTCAGGCCACGGATATTGAAATCCACGCGCGCGAGGTGCTGCGCCTCAAGGAACGCCTCAACCGCATGCTGGCCGACAACACGGGCCGTCCCTACAAGGATATTGTCAAAGCTACCGAACGCGATAACTTTTTGACTCCTGAGGAAGCCAAGGAACTCGGCATCATTGACCGCGTGCTTGTATCGCGCAATGAAATGGCTCAGGAAAAGAGCGAGTAATATGGCCAAGAACGATAAACCTACGGTGAGCGAACCCCTGCGCTGCTCCTTTTGCGGGCGCACTGAACTTGAGGTTCGCAATCTCATCGTGCAGGACGGCGCCAGCATTTGCGACAAGTGCATCAAGGCCTGCAACGAAATTATCGCCCGCGACCAGATGGAAAGCCCCCAGAGCGAAGAACGCCTTCTTTCGCCCCAGGAAATCAAGGATCGTCTTGACCAGTATGTCATCGGACAGAACGATGCCAAGAAAATCCTTTCTGTAGCGGTGCACAACCACTACAAGCGTGTGTTTTACGCCAGCGCTCTGGGCGACGAGGTTGAGCTTGAAAAAAGCAACATCCTCCTTGTTGGCCCCTCGGGCAGCGGTAAAACCCTGCTTGCCAAAACTTTGGCCCGTGTACTGCGCGTGCCCTTTGCCATTGCTGACGCCACAACCCTCACGGAAGCGGGCTATGTGGGCGAAGACGTGGAAAACATCCTGGTGCAGCTGCTCCAGAATGCGGACTACGATCTGGAAGCCGCCAGCAAGGGCATTATCTATATTGACGAAATCGACAAGATTTCCCGCAAGGGCGACGGCCCGTCCATCACGCGCGACGTCTCCGGCGAAGGCGTGCAGCAGGCCCTGCTCAAGATCATTGAAGGCACCGAGGCCAATATTCCTCCCAAGGGCGGGCGCAAGCACCCCCAGCAGGAATTTATCCGCATGAACACGAGCAACATCCTGTTCATTGTGGGCGGCGCCTTTGTGGGCCTGGACAAGATCGTGGGCGGTCGCATGAGCGGCGGCGCAATGGGTTTTGGCGCCAAGGTGCGCGCCAGCAAGGAAATGCCCCTTGGCGAACTGCTCGACAAGGTGCATCCGCAGGATCTGGTGAAGTTCGGCCTTATCCCCGAATTTGTGGGCCGCATCCCCATCATCACCCATGTGGACGAGCTGGACGAACCCGACCTGGTGCGCATTCTTACCGAGCCCAAAAACGCTCTGGTGCGCCAGTACCAGAAGCTCTTTGAGCTTGAGAATGTTGACCTGCGCTTTACGCCCAATGCCCTCAAGTCCATTGCCACCAAGGCCATTGAGCGCAAAACGGGCGCGCGCGGCCTGCGCAACGTGATGGAACGCACCATGCTCGACATCATGTTCAAGCTGCCCTCCCTGCCCAATGTGCGCGAATGCCTGATCAATCAGGCTGTTATCGACAAGGGCAAGGAGCCGGTGCTGCTGTTTGGCGACAAGGCTGAAAACGCCGATACGCCCAAGGCCCAGGCCGGGGGCGACAAGGCCTCTTAGCCAACCGCCTGAATTGCGCGCGGTCTGCCATTGCAGCCGGGCGCACAGGAGGCAGCCAAGCGGTTGGCCCCGCAGGCAAACATGGCGCGCCCGGCAGTACGACTGTTGCGGTGCGCCGTGCGGGTTTCCTGAAATCCGCGCTGCGAAATGATTGCACGGCGAACCCTGAGCCAGGTTGCGGCCAGCCATGCAGCAGGGCAACAGCAAACACCCCGCCTGACGCAAGGCATTTCACGGCAAAAAAGCTCTAAGTTCCGCCGGGCGGCGCAAGCCGCCGTCCGGCTTTTTTCAGGGGAGAATTATGACAGACGAAATGCGCGGCTCTGACGCTTATATTGAACTGCCCATCATGCCTTTGCGCGAGGTGGTCATGTTCCCCCGCTCCATCATGCCGCTCTTTGTAGGGCGCGAGGCCTCCATCAAGGCCATCGAAGCCGCACAGGCCACCTACAGCAAGCAGATATTTCTTGTGGCCCAGCGCGAGCCGGAGCTGGAAAAGCCCGATGCTCAGGATCTTTCGCCTGTGGGCGTGGTCAGCAAGGTGCTTCAGATGCTGCGCCTGCCCGACGGCACCATCAAGGTGCTGTTTGAAGGCGTGTACCGCGCCACGTGGGAAAACCTGCACGAAGAAGAGCAGTGCGCCATGGTTGGCGTGCGCCGCCGCGCCGAAAAGCAGAGCCGTCCCGAAGAGCGCGAGGCTCTGGTGCGCGCCGTGCACGAGGCGCTTGAAGAATACGGCAAGAACAACAAAAAAATTTCGCAGGAGGCTGTGCTCTCCATTCTTGCCTTGCAGGAAATCGGCCCCCTGGCCGATGCCATCATTCCGCACCTCAAGGTTGATTACCGCAAAAAGCAGGAAGCCCTTGAGATCGATGATGCCACCCAGCGCCTGGAACTTGCCTATGAGCTTTTGCAGGGCGAGGTGGCCCTTGCCACGGTTGAAAAACGCATCAAGAACCGCGTCAAGGTGCAGATGGAGCGCAACCAGCGTGAATACTACCTCAACGAGCAGATCAAGGCCATCAACAAGGAAATGGGGCGCGATGACGACCCCCAGGCCGAAGTTGACGAAATAGAGCAAAAACTCAAGACCCGCGACATGCCGGAAGAAGCGCGCGAAAAGGCGCTCTCCGAAGCCAGAAAGCTGCGCAGCATGCCGCCCTCTGCGGCGGAATACACTGTTGTGCGCAACTATGTGGACTGGATTCTGGATCTGCCCTGGAACGACCTCAAGCAGATAGACATCAACCTTGAAAAAGCGCGCGCAATTCTTGACGGCGACCACTTTGGCCTTGAAAAGCCCAAGGAACGCATTCTGGAATACCTTGCAGTGCAGAAGCTGTCCCAGGGGCTCAAAGGCCCCATCCTCTGCTTTGTCGGCCCCCCCGGCGTGGGTAAAACCTCGCTTGCCAAGTCCGTGGCCCGCGCCACCGGGCGCGATTTTGTGCGCCTCTCACTTGGCGGCGTGCGCGATGAAGCCGAAATCCGGGGCCACCGCCGCACCTATGTGGGCGCGTTGCCGGGCAAGATCATCCAGTCCCTCAAGCGGGTGAAGTTCAACAATCCCCTCTTCTGCCTGGACGAAGTGGACAAGATGACCTCCGACTACCGTGGCGACCCCGCCTCGGCCCTGCTGGAAGTGCTCGACCCGGAACAGAACAATACCTTCATGGATCACTACCTTGATCTGGAGTATGATCTTTCCAAGGTTTTCTTTATCACCACGGCCAACTCGCTGCACTCCATCCCTGTGCCGCTGCTTGACCGCATGGAGATCATCGAGCTCAACAGCTATCTTGAAACGGAAAAACGCCACATTGCCCGCCGCTTCCTGCTGCCCCGCCAGCTGGAGGAGCACGGCCTCAAGGAAGGCAACATCCGCGTGTCGGACAACGCCATTCTCGAAATCATCCGCTCCTACACGCGCGAGGCCGGTGTGCGTAACCTTGAGCGCGAAATTGCCGCCCTGTGCCGCAAGACCGCCATCAAGCTTGTGGAAGACGACGATACCGAAAAGTGCGTCAACATCTCGCGCCAGAGCCTGCCCTCTATGCTGGGCGTGAAAAAATACCGTCATGACGAACGCGAAAGCGAACCTCAGGTCGGGGTGTGCGCTGGTCTTGCCTATAATCAGCGCGGCGGCGAAATTCTGCTGGTGGAAACCAGCCTCATGGGCGGTTCAGGACATGTGGTGACCACGGGTCAGCTTGGCGAAGTCATGACAGAATCGGCCAAGGCGGCCCTTTCGTATGTGCGTTCGCGGGCCGAAGTGCTGGGCCTTGATCCCCGCTTCCACCGCAAGATAGATATCCACGTGCACGTGCCTGCTGGCGCAACGCCCAAGGATGGCCCTTCGGCTGGCATCACCCTGGCGACGTCCATCACCTCCGCCCTGCTAGGCATTCCCGTGCGCAATGATGTAGCCATGACCGGCGAAATCTCCTTGCGCGGCAGGGTGCTGCCCATCGGCGGCCTGCGAGAAAAACTGCTGGCAGCGCGCCGCAGCGGCATCAAAAAAGTGATCATGCCCCGCGATAATGAAAAAGACCTCAAGGAAGTGCCGGACGAAGTGCTGCGCGACCTGGAGATCGTTTTTGTTGACCATGTGGATGAAGTGCTGCCTCAGGCCCTTGCCGCCACGGCGGAAGAAATCTTCTCCGGTCGGGCTACGGCGCTGCCCATCAGCCGCATTCTGCGACCCGAAAAACATGATGACGACAAGAATCAGCCTGCGCAGTAGCGCACGGCGACAGTGATAAAAAATCAGCGATAAAAAAAGGGAGCCATCTGGCTCCCTTTTTTTATTCCTAGCTGGTGCTTGGTCGCGCCAGGCAGCAGATTCTGCTACGGCTCCACGGCGCGGCTTTCTGCCGCCACCTTGCGCAGCAGGGATTCCATATTGGCTACAGAGGTCAGACGCATCTCGCCTTTAGCGGATGTCACCCGGCCCGTCACGTCATAGGATTCGCCGTTGCCGCCGTCATGCACCACAAAGGGCACAAGCCAGCCATCGCCATCGCGTCGGGCCTGCCCCACGTTTTTGATTTCCTTGCGCCCGGTTGAGGCATCGGCAAACAAAGGGGCAAGCAACCCCTGCGCGGTATTGCCCGAGGGCTTGCGGCCAGCAAATGCGCCGGAAGAAATACCATTGATCACAAAGGCCCGCGTTTCGTTCAGCAGCAGGGAGCGCACGTTGCCCTCCTTGGACGCCGCCTGCGTGAAGAGCAGTGCAACCATGGGCGGCAGATCCTTTGCCGCCTCCGGATCCTGCGCGCGGCGCACAAAAAGATTCAACGCCTGTTCAAGAATGGCGTCCACATCCACCTGCCGCTCAAAAGCGGCCACGTCAGATTTGTCCACAGCGCCGCCAGCTTCCAGAATGCACTGGCGCGGATCATTTGCCGCAAAGGCAAAGCCGGCCTGCACCACAACCGCTGCCCACAACAGCAGGGCCGCTGCGAAACAATAAGGCACACGAGCCAAGACCCTGCCGCCCGATTTTACGCCCGCTTCCACACTGGCAGTCCGCCCAACAAAATTCAGCATATTTCCTCCGGCAACTGGCCCTTGAGCACAAGGGGCAGACCGCAGCTTACAAAAAGTACCGTGCCGCACACGCGGGCCAGCGTCTGATTGGCAAGACCCAGCGTATCCTGAAAACGTCTTCCGAGGCTCGACATGGCAACCATGCCAAGGCCCGCCTCCACACTCACCAGCGCCAGCGGCAGTGGATAGGCCGCAATGCTGGCGGCCAGAGCCTCCACGCGGTCAAGAATATCCCTTTCCGTCATGTCCGCAGCCATAAGATTGGCTACCCACAGGCTCACGCAGTCAAACAGCACAACCCCCGGCCCCTTGCCGCCGGGTTGGGCCGCAGGCATCAGCGATGCCAGAGCGCCAGCCGGGTCAAGCGGCTCTTCAAGGCAATGCCAGCCCTGACCGCGCTCCTGCTTGTGCCGGGCAATGCGCGCCGCCATCTCTTCATCGTCCTCGCGGCCCGTTGCCAGATACAGCCGCTGCGGGGCTTGCACCTCGGCCCAGCGCTGAGCCAGACCGCTTTTGCCGCTGCGTGTGCCGCCAACAAAAAAAACTGCTGCGCCCATTACTGCTGACCGCCCACGCGGGGGGCTGGCGCACGTTCTGCACCGCCATGCGCGTTTTCCGCAGGCAGCGCGGGGGCCGCATGCCCCTGCGGCGGGGTCAGCTGCGGGGAGGTCTGCACATGTCCGGCGTTTTGTGCGGCATTGGGAGCCGCGCCCTGTGCAGGACTCTGCGTCTGAAACGGCGCGCCTGTTCCGGCCTGCGCGCTGCGCCGCGCCAGATCGCGCAACACGCCCGCCGAGGCCTGCACCGAGGCAAGGGCCTGAGCGTCCGCGCGCAGGCGGCGGTCAACCCACTGGGCCACAAACAGCAGGGAATCATCGTCCAGCGTCTGCCCGCCGTTCTGGCGTATGGCCGCAACCAAGGTGCGCTGCAAGGCGGCGCGTTCCTCAAGCGCACGGCGGTATCGGGCACTCAGGCCGTCCACCCTCAGTTGCGCTGTAGATATCTGCGCTTCGGAAGCATTGTTCTCCCGCAGCTGGTCTACCGCGAACACGGCTTCGGCCATCTGGGCGTTGATATCCACAACACCCTGCGCGGATTTGTCCTGCTCGCGCAGGCGGGCATCAAGATTGGGAACAGAGGCCACGCCTTCAAGCGCGCCAGCCAGAATCACAAGACGCCCGGCCAGCGCCATGTGCAACTGGCGGATATGTTCAGGCGTAAAGCCCTTTGAGGCCGCATCGCGGTTAATGGCATCCAGAAAGCGGTCCGCATACAGAGTGTACAGCCCGCGCAGCATGGTGGGATGAAAAGCATAGCGCAGCAGGGCCTCGCGACCGCCCTTGCCGTCAGTAACATTGGCAAACTTTGCGCCATAGCGCTGATTGAGCGCCTGCACACTGACGTTCAGCGTACCGCTCTGCGGGCCGGGCTTGAAACGGGCCACAACAAAGGCCGCCAGATCTTCCACAAATTCCATGCGGATGTGGCTGTCTTCCGTCACCTTTTGGGGCATCTGCGCCCCGTTCTGCTGCGGATACAACCCGGCAGGCGTAGAGCCGTCCACAGGCGCGCCCACGCTGCCCTGCACTGTTTGCCCGGCCAGAGTGCCGGGGGAGGTGGGCGGGCTGACAACAGAAATGGGCGGTGGCGGCGGCGCATCGCGCAGCACATCACCCACCCCGGCCAGCGGTGTGCCGCTGGTGGCGTTGTTTATGATGTCGGCGGCTTTATCCTTCCACTGGTCGCGGGTTGATTTATCGCGTGTAAGCCAGTAGGTCGCGCCGCCCAGGGCCAGAACCGCCAGCAACGCCAGCACCACGGCCTTGCGCGCGCCAGCGCGGGCAGGACGGGGCTTGGGCATATTCACTATGTCCGGCACGTCCAGAGGCTTTTTTTCCAATTTCATAAAATTCTCCTACTGCGGCAGGCATGGGGCTGTGGCACAACGGGTACAGCCCTGAGCGCCGCAAAAACGGCATACCAAGCCATTATTTCCGTTTATTGCGCGTAAATGCTAGCATTGCTTCCCTGCGCTGTGAAGACATTTTCCAGAGAGTTTCTGGATACGGGGCTGGTAGTGCCCGCATTGCACCCCGGCGGGCGGCGGGGTATAGTAACAAAATTCGTACGCAGTATTTTATGAGAGGCTTTTTATGCATACCCCTGCCAACATCCTCACCATTGCCGGTTCTGATTCCGGCGGCGGCGCGGGCATTCAGGCCGACCTGAAAACAATCATGGCGCTCGGCGGTTACGGCATGAGCGTTATCACCGCCCTGACCGCGCAGAACGGATTGGGCGTTACGGGCATTCATGCGCCGGATGCCGATTTTGTGCGCTTGCAACTGCGCACGGTGCTTGAGGGCTTTTCCGTCAAGGCCGCCAAAACGGGCATGCTCTTTTCCGCGCCCATCATCCGCGCTGTTGCGGACGAATTGCGCAACCGCGACTTTCCTCTCGTGGTTGACCCTGTTTCTGTGAGCCAGAGCGGCAGCCGCCTGTTGCAGGAAGACGCAGTGACAGCACTGGTGGAAGAAATGCTGCCTGGCTGCGACCTGCTGACCCCCAACCGCCCAGAGGCGGAAATGCTCACCGGCATGAGCATCAACAGCCTTGAAGACGCAGAGGCCGCAGGCCAGAAGCTGCTTGCCATGGGGGCGCGCGCCGTGCTCATCAAGGGCGGGCACATGGAAAGCTCCATTGTTGTTACAGACTGCCTGTGCGTGCCCGGCGAACAGCCCAAGCACCTCCCGCAGGCCAAGGTGGAGACGGAAAACAACCACGGCACGGGCTGCACGCTTTCTGCCGCCATCGCCACAGGGCTTGGGCGCGGTTTGCCCCTGCAGGTTGCTGTAACCCGGGCGCAGGAATTTCTTAATCTTGCCCTGCGTAAAAGCTACGCTCCCGGCAAGGGCTGCGGCCCTGTGAACCACGCTGCGGATTTAAACATCAAATAGGCATTTGCCCGCCTGTCAGCCGCACGGCCCTTTTCCGCTACCGCATGGCAGGCGGATTGGCCCGCTGTTTGCAGTTTCCCCCTGTGGATATTCAGGGCGTCAAAATCAAGGCGGTGCGGCGTGCCCTTTCGTTTCAAATTACAGAAAATACTCGACTACCGGGAACAGCTTGAAGAAGAAGCCAAGGTTGATCTGGCCAACAAGCAAAAACTCCTGGAAGAAGCGCGCGCACTTTTTGAACGCCTGAAGGCTGAACTGCGCCAGACCGAAGACCGCTTGTTTGAATCAGCCCTTGTGCCGCAGGCGGAACGCTGGCTGCTGGAACAATATGTAAAAGGATTGCGCGGCGATGTAGCCAATGCAGCCTTGCAGGCCCGCATGCACGAACAGCTTGTTGACGAAGCCCGCAAACTGCTGGCCGCGCGCGCCATTGAAAGAAAGCTGCTGGAAAAGCTCAAGGAGCGCCAAAACCAGCAGTATATTCGTGAGGAACAACTGAAGGAGCAACGCGTCAATGACGAAACAGCCACACTCCGCTACAAAGCTCCGGCTCTCTAAGCTATTCCGCTGGCTGGCGGTGCTCTGCTTTATGAAGCTTACCATCCTCGGCCTGTTGCTGCTGGATGTGCCCGTGCCCTCCTGGCTTGGCGGATCGCCCAAGGATGCCACGGTAGCCGTAAACGCGCCGCGCAATGGGCAGGAGCGGACTGAAACCGTGGCTCCTGTTGCTGATGCGGCCCCCTCTGGTCTGGCGCAAAGCGTCAGTTCTACTCTTTCGTCCATGGGTTCGGCCCTTGATTCCGTAGTAGACAACATCAAGGACAAAACTGAAAAGAGCCAGAGCGACCCGCAAGGTTCTGCCGCCGCCCGCATGGCCGCAGCGGTCAAACCCCATGCAGATCAAACCACCAGCGTGACCGATGCCGCCCTGCCCGCCCCGCTTATCCGTACAGCGACCTCAGGCGGCGCACCTGAAACTGCGGCGGCTTCCAAGGCTCCCGGCCAGACATTTTCCCCCAATTTTCCCGAACCGCAGGCCCTGCCTGCCCCACAGGCGGAACCGGGCACATCCGCCCCCTCCGGTAGCCTGATTGTTTCTGCCAGACCCAACCGCGCCAGCGAATCCGAATGGCTGGACGCCCTGGGCCTGAGCAATCTGCCCATCCCCGGCCTTGGCAGCGTGCAGGCCGCGCACGCGGCAGCGCTGGACATGCCTGTTCCCCAGACGCCCACTGGCGGGCAATCGCCCTTTGCTCCCGCAGAGCAGACGGCCCCGCTGACCATACCCGGCGCTCCGCCCATCCCGGCAAACATTCCGCGCGGTCAGGGCACGGACGGCGCACCTTTGCCGCCGCGCGGCGCGGCAGGCAACAACGACGGCTTTTTGCCCCCCTTGCCGCAGGGGCAAAGCTCGGGCACGCTGCCCGTCCCCACGGTGCAGCAGCCGCAAGGCGCTTATTCCAACGACCCCAATACCAAGGCTCAGGAACTGGCGCGCCAGCAGCAGGATATTCTTGTGCTGCGCCAGCAGATGGATCAGCGCCTCAAGGACATTCAGGAAACTGAAAAGAAAATGCAGGACATGATCCGCGAGGCCAAGGGCATTGAAAACGAAAAAGTTCACCGACTGGTGCTCACCTATTCCATGATGAAACCCAAGGCTGCGGCCAAGGCTCTGGAAAGCATGGACGAACGTGTGGCCATCCGCATTCTTTCCGGCATGTCGCCCAAGCAGTCAGGCGAAATCCTCACCTACGTTTCTCCGGCCAAGACAGCCAAGCTTACGGAGCTTATCACCCGCATGAGGATACCTGATTAATGCGCCTCAAGCTTCTGATCGCCTATGTGGGCACCTGCTACAGCGGCTGGCAGATACAGGAAAAGCCGAGCCCGCCGCCCACAGTTCAGGGCGAAATGGAAAAGGCCCTTCGCACCATCACAGGGCAGAACATACGCGCCCACGGCTCGGGCCGCACCGATTCCGGCGTACATGCCCACGGGCAGGTTGTGCACTGCGATGTGCCCGATGCGCGCGCCAACATGGACTGGCGGCGTAGCCTCAACGCCGTTTTGCCCCGCGATATCCGTGTGCTGGAGGCCACGCAGGCCGCGCCGGACTTTCACGCGCGCAAGGATGCCCTGCGTAAAACCTACGCTTATCAGTTCTGGCTGGAACAGACCTTTATGCCGCCGCAGCTGACGCCTTTTGTGTGGAAATGCGGCCCACTGAACATGGAGGCAATGCGCGCCGCCCTGCCCCACCTGACGGGCCTGCACGACTTTGCCGCGCTGCGCAATGTGGGCACGGATGTGGAAAGCACAGAGCGCACGGTGCTGCAAGCCGAGCTGCACACCATGCCCCCCTGCGAATTCTATCCGCCGCACGCACCCATGCTGCGCTTTATTGTGACTGCCGATGGCTTTCTCAAACAGATGGTGCGCAATATGGCGGGGTTGCTGGCTGCCTGCGGCCAGGGCAAGGTATTGCCAAAGGATATTCCCGCCCTGCTTGCCACACGCGACCGCAGGGATGTGCCCTCCGTCACCGCGCCGCCTCAAGGGCTGGCTCTGGTGAACGTGGTGTATCCCGAGGCCCGATAGCCGCACAGATTATTGTGTCCCCGCTGGTACAAGCAAAAAGCCCATAAAAGGAAAAGGCCGTCCATCTCTGAACGGCCTTTTCCTTTTACCAATGACTTTTGACTAAGCCTGATTTTTCATTTTTTCTATAAGCCGCTGGAGTGACTGAGCCTGTTGCGTCAGGTCTGCAACCGCACCGGAAGCCTGCTCCATAGCTTGAGCGGTTTCCACAGAAATTGTCGCTACCTGCTCGACAGACTGATTGATCTCCTCGCTGGCGGCGGATTGCTGCTCACTGGCTGTAGCAATAGACTGAACCTGATCGTTGACCAGATGGACGAGCTCAAGAATTTTCTTGAGCGATTCGCCGGAACGTACCGACATGTTGGTTGCACTTTCAATAGTCACAGCAACCTGCTCGACATTTTGAATATTCTTGCGGGTGCCAGCCTGAATGCCTGTAATGGCCTGACCCACTTCCTGCGTGGCAGTCATGGTTTTTTCCGCCAGTTTGCGCACTTCATCTGCAACGACGGCAAAACCCCTGCCCGCATCGCCCGCACGGGCGGCCTCAATGGCGGCGTTCAGCGCCAACAGGTTGGTCTGGTCGGCTATGTCGGCAATGACCCCCATAATCTGGCCGATGCTCTCTGCCTGCTTGCCCAGAGCATCCATATCTTCCTTGATGGCAATGGACTGCGTGTGGACGGATTCAATGCCCTTAACTGCATCGTCGAGTATCTTCGAGCCTTCCACGGCCTGTTCCCGGGTTTGATGCGAAACATCCGCAGCCTGCTGGGCATTTCTGGCAACTTCCAGCACAGTGGCGTTCATTTCTTCCATGGCCGTAGCGGTTTCACGCACACGGCCCGACTGCTCGTCAGCCCCACGGCTGGACTGCGCAATCTGTTCAGAAAGTGCTTCTGACGCGGACGACACGATCTGTACGATCCCTTCAAGCTGCTGCGCGGCCTGGAGCATGCCTTCCGCCTTGGCCCGTTCTGCCCGGCGGGTTGCCTCCTCGGCAAGAGCGGTTGCTTCCTGCGCGGCTTTAGCCTGCTGTTCGGCCTGCTGAGATTTGCTGTCTGCTTCGGCAATTTTGGCTTTGAGATTGCCCACCATCTTTATGAGCACACCGTAAACGCCGCCATCGCCGGAATACGGCTTGAATGCCAGATCAAGCTGACCGGCGGCTATCTCCGATGCCACATGATGCAAATAACCGGGGTCCTCGCCGAGCTGCTTTGTTACACCCCTGATAATCAAAATGGAAACTGCTGTGGCAGCGAGCATGACCGCGATTATCAACGAGATCGTAAGCAACTTCCCTTGTTCGTATGCAGCTTCCGCGTCAGCAGCGGAAGTCTTGCTTCCTTTGTTATTGACATCGATAATAAGCTTTAGCTGATCAAGAGCTTCACCATACTGCACCCTTGCCGAGCCAAGCACCAACTTGACAGCTTCTTCGGTGTTGTTGCTTTTGGACAGAACCTCAACATTCACGTGATTTTCCGTATAGGCCTTCCATGCCGCAAGAAACTTGGGGAATGCGACTTTTTCCTCAGGCTCAGAGATTAATTTTTCATATTCTTTAACTTTTTCATTAATACTACCGGTCAAACTCTGTATCTTATTTTCATACTGCCGCATCAATGATTGGTCTGTTGTGAGAATGTGAATTAGCTCATTGCGCCTGTATTCATTCACCATACTATTAATTTCACCAACAACCTTGATTGTTGGAAGCCAGTTTCCAGAAATATCCTTGACATCTTTATTTATAGAAGACATTCCAACAACAGAAACAAATCCAATAATTATTGAAAATGCCGTCAACAATACTGCAAGAAGCACAAGTTTTATCGAAAGCCTCATAATAAACTCCTGGAGATAGTTGCAATTTACGTTGTTTATCCGTTCAATGGATAATGATATACTTTCAATAGACGTCTTCAGAACTTCAGTCTTTTATCGTCTATCTATACCAACACTTTATACATTTTTAAACTATATTTTTTATCTTTATTTAACAATATGATAGAATAATTACATACCGACAACATACCTAAAGTATACTACAAGTTACATTGCATTCCATCAACAAATAGAGGCATAAATATTAATTAATGCATTTGAATGCCATTCAATATTTCATCTGTTACAAATGCAAAGCCCCCGTTCAGATTGAACAGGGGCTTTGGCATATATAAGAACCAGCCTGATCAGATGATTTCGCTGAGGCCGGATTGTTCCTGTGCCTTGAACTTCTGTTGCAGCATGAGTGGCAATGCTTCCGGGTCGGCAGGGTCATACTCAAACATCACGGCAGTGCCGAAGCAGGAAAAATACTTGCTGCCATCGGGATGAAAGGCCACGTTTTCATTATAGCCCACAATAGCCTGTGCGCCCTTGTTCATGGCCCTTGCCGCCATGCCAAAAAAGGCTTCGTCCGAGTCAAACCCCCGGCAACAGACAAGGCCAAGCACCTTGGCAATGCGTCGCCCCTCCACCTGATGTGTTGTCACCACAGGAAAGCGCCCGGCCAGAAAAACCTCACGCACTCTGGCGCTTGCGTCAGAAATGCCCACAGTTCTCTCGGCCTTGCGGCTTTTTTTATCGTGGCCTCCCAGCAAAAAAAACATGCTGAACCTCCAGATCAGATGGATGTTCGGGTAATCGACACCCGTTTACATTCAATCTGCAAAGGCCTTGCCAAATAAACCTAACCATTAAATTACAGCATGTTACAAAACAATCAATGCGCGCAGTCAGAACATTGACTCGTCAGCGCATCTGATTGGCAACCTTGACAAAATCATTGTAGGCGGCCCGGCTTGCCAGAGCGGCCTTGTTCATTTCAAACCGCACTGGAACGTAAAACTCTTCTTCAAGCCCCTGGTCAAAAAGCTGCGCGTAGCTGCCTGCCTGCTTGAGAAAAGCACGGTACTGACGCTCCAGTTCCGGCGCTGCCATAAAAGGAGGCCGCCCGCCTTCTGCAATGGCTGCGGCAAGCTCGTCACGCTGGGCCTTCAGCGCCTCTCTGTCTGGCTTGCCGGGTGCAAGCAGGGTTGCAGTTTTGCCAAACACGGCAAAAATGCGTTCCGCAGCCTGAATTTGCCGTTTAAGCGGATGGTTGTGCAGCAAGACATCTTCTGCCGGGGCAGCCTCGCCCTCCACAATCGCCATATAGGCATCGCGGGCAACAATAAAGGAGGCATGGCCCTTGAGTATTTCTGCAGCAAGGGCCTTGCCCTTGACGCCGTTATCCTGAATGCTTTCGTCGGCCACGTACTTTTCGAGCAGGCGATAGTCAGCCCGCATGTCTACGATGGCTTTATTCATGTCCTGCACGCAGGCGGCCATTTTTTTGGTCTGCTCAGGAGTAAAGAGGCTGACAGGGGGCGTCAGGCGGCGGGCAAGGGCGGCATCCTGATCCGTATTCAGCTCAGGGCGTTTGGCCAGTTGCCACTCTGCCAGGTAATACTTGGTGTAGGCCGCCAGCACATCGGCCTGGGCATAGCGCCCGGTTGCCAGAGCCATCGAAGCAGCGTTGGAAAAAGCCACCAGCCGGTCTGCCCTGTCCAGTTCTTCCGGGCTGGGAGGCGGGGTTGCTTCTTCCACAGCTTGTGCCTGAACCGCAGTTTCCGCCTTTGGCGCGCTGTGGGAGGATTCGGCAGCAGGCTTGCCGTTTGCGCCTTCTTCCTTTTTGCCGGAATCACAGGCGGTCACAAGCAGGGCCACACTCAGGGTCAGCAGCAAAGCAAGAACGAATTTTTTCATTGGCGTATATGAGCGAACGTCCCGCGTTGTAAGGCAGGACGTTCAGTAGTGGTTACAAGTAGTTGTAAAGCTGCCAGCAGACAGGATACCTAGGCGCGGGCAGCTATCCAGGCGCTCAGGCCCGTGAGGTCTTCGCCCCAGGGGAACGAGCCGCCCTTCAGCTCCGGCCCCACACCGTAAAACAGCGTACCCACAGTTTCGGCTGCGTCCCTGTCTGTGGGGGCATCGCCCACCATGAGCGCATCGGCGGGGTCAAGCTTCTGCCTGTTCACAATCTGGGCCAGCAGCACGGCCTTGGCTGGCGGGGAGCCGAGGATGGCGTCAAAATAGCCATCCAGCTTGCGCTCGCGCAATACAGCCAGCACTTCTTCGTGCGGCGCGCCGGAGCAGACAAACATGGGCAGCTTGCCGCGCCAGGAATCAAGAGTTTCCTGAATGCCGGGTATCAGTTCGCAGCGGCGCAGTTCGTCCAGCACATATTCGGCAAAGCGGTTACCAAGTTCCTCTGATTCCTCGGGGGTTATGGTCTTGCCCAACACGTCTTCATAAAACCACTCAAACTTCTTGTAACGGCTCACGCCGCCGTGCACCTTGTGGTACATCAAAAAGCGGTCGCGCGCCTCGGGGCCAAATGGTTCCATAAGACGGCCAAAGGCCCGTGTTTTCACGGGCACGCTGTCAAGAATGACGCCATCGCAGTCAAAAACAAGGCATTGCAGTGACATAATATTCCTTGAAAAGCTGTTCGATTCCGGGGCGGCATGCCCCCATCTTGCCAGAGCATTTCAGCATGAAAGGCTCTCGTTAATCCCAGTGCTTCTGACCGCCTTGCCCGCGCATGCCGATAAGCTTGGCCGGAACACCGCCTACAATGCTGAAGGGGGCCACATTGCGCGTGACCACCGCGCCAGCGCCCACCACAGCCCCGCGGCCAATGCGCACATCTGGCGTAATGACGCAGTTGGCGCCGATCCACACGTCTTCTTCAATAATAATCTGACCGGGAACATGCCCCTGGTGCATGATCGGCACATCCTGACGCGCGATGCAGTGGTTGGCCGCACGGATAACCGTGCCAGGCCCCACGGCGGTTTGCGCGCCTATCTCTATGCGGCCCGCGTCCGCCCCCACGTGCACATTGGGGGAAAGGGCCACGCAGTCGTGCAGCACCAGGTCGCCGTCAGAGGCGGTAACAAAACAGCCGCGCCCCATGCGCACGCCGTTGCCAATGCGCATGTTGCGGCAGCCCGCAAGGCTCAAGCCCGTGCCAAAACGCGCCGAACCGCAGCTTTTGAAAAGCCACCGCCAGGCAAACAGGCGCAAGGCAAGGCCCACAGGCGTGGGAATCCAGGCAAAAGCGGCCACCCACAGTTCTTCAAACGCCGCCGACACCCGGCTGAACAGCCCTGGCCCTGCATGCGGCTTTGGCGGTGCGGCCTTTACTCCGGGCTGGACTTCAGGTTGAGCAGACGGCCCTGCCGACACCGAGGTTTCGGCGGCAGCGCCGCGGGTTTGTGCCCCCACGGCGCTCGCGCTTTTTGAACCGTCAGCGGCCTTGTCCCCTTGTGCAGGGGTGGAATTAAGCTCGCCCGCCATTTACTTGCGGTATTCCTTCATAAGATCATCACCTTCCATGAGGCGGGCCACGCGGGCCAGATCTTCAGGGGTGTCCACGCTCCACGATCGGCAGTCGGTGGGCACCATGTGCACCTTTTCGCCGTGCTCGAGAATGCGCATCATATCCACGGATTCATAAATTTCCAGCGGGCTTTCGGGCATTTCGTTGAAGTGCAGCAGATAGTCGCGGCGGAAGGGAATGATGCAGACCTGCTTGCGCATGGGCACCTTGTCCGAACCTTTTTTACGCGAAGGAATGGGCTCGCGCGAAAAATAGAGCGCGTTGTTGCAATGGTCCACAACGACCTTGACTTCGTTGGGATCTTCAAATTCCTCAAGGGTGTCCATATCGGCCATCAGGTTGACCACGTTGATGGAGGGATCTGCCAGCATGGGGGCCACGGCGGCATCGATCATTTCGGGGCGCACCATGGGTTCATCGCCCTGCACCATGACCACGATGTCGGCCTTCTGGCCGGTGGCGGCTTCGATCTTCAATAGGGCTTCTGCGGTACGCGTGGAGCAGCGCACGTGATGGTCGCCCGTCATGACGCTCTTGAGCCCTGCGTCCTTGCAGTAATTTTCAATGATCTCGTCGCAGGTGGCCACATAGGTGGCGGAAAGGCACTTGCTCATGGCCGTGCGAAAGGCCACATGCCCCACCATGGGAACGTTGTGGATAAGGGCAAGCGGTTTGCCGGGGTAACGGCTGGAACCCATACGCGCGGGAATGATGGCAATGATGTTCATCTGACGGCTCCTTGTGGCCTCAATAATTTGTGTGCGTAAAAAACTGCATCCAATCATGCCGCAAACGGACGCATGCCCTTGCGGCAACTGCCGTTTCCAGGTCTAGTCGTCAGTGGATACGAGGTATCCGCCCTCAGACGCCAGCTCGGGGTGCAGCTCCTTGTGTTCCTCTTCCATCACGCGCAGGATGCCCTGCCCCAGATCAACAGTCAGCGGCGGCACCAGCTTACGGCCCACCTTGGGCATAAAGGCATAAGGCGTGACCTGGTAATGCCCGCTGTTGGGATCATTCAGATAATTGATGGCCAGTTCCTTGCCGAGCATTTCACCGATCATCTTGAACAGGTCGCTCACGCGCATGGGCTGGTTGCCAGAGATGATGATATTCTGGTTCTCAAATTCCGGATCAAGCACGGCCAGAGTGGCTGCCGAGGCATCGTCCACGTGCACGTATTCGCGCAGGGCCGTAGGCGCTCCGTAGTAGGTGATGGCGCCGTTGGCAAGAGCCTCGTAAACAAACCTGTTGATGGCGTTGCGGCGGTCGGAACGCGGGCCGTACAGCGAGCCGTAACGCAGTATGGTGTACGGCAGGTCGTGCATGGCCTGATAGTTTTCGATATACAGTTCGCAGGCCTGCTTGCTGCAACGGTAAAAGCCGCCTGACTTGCCGTACACGTACAGGGAACTGGCAAAAACATAGCGCTTTACGCCAGCTTTGCGGCAGGCCTCAAGCACCATGACGTTGCCTAGCACGTTGATGCGCGCCGTGTCCACCGGGCGGTTGTTGGCTTCGCCGATGTCGGCAATGCCAGCGTAGTTGAAGACCATATCCGCACCGGCTACGGCGCGGTTGACGGTTTCTTCATCCAGAATATTGCCTGCAAGCATGGTCTGGTCGGGCCGCAGAAAGGGCGAGGGATGCAGGTCAACAATGGTGACCGCATGCCCGGCTTCAGAAAGCTTGTCGCAGATATGCGAGCCCAGAAAGCCGGACCCGCCAAAGACGGTAATATTCACAGTTATTCTCCCGAATTGGGGCGTTCAGCCGCCCGCCACAAAAAGACCGAATCAATGCCATACGCGATAAAACGGCTGCCAGCGGCAATCTGCCGCTCAAGCTCCGCAGGGTCAGGCTGCACAATGTGCAGGCCCATGCGCGCGCCTGCTTTGGCGCAACCTTGGGCAATCCGCGCCATGGCAGCTTTGAAGTCCGGGTGGTCAAACTGACCCGTAAGCCCCATGGAGCCGGAGAGATCGTAGGGGCCGACCATAATGGCGTCCAGGCGGGGATGCGCCAGAATGGCCTCCAGATTTTCCACCGCGCGGATGTGCTCGATCTGGGCCACCAAAAATATCTCGGGCGCGCGACTGGCGCGGTACTCGTCAAATTTTTTGCCAAAAACGTTGGCCCGGCAGTAGCCCACCCCGCGATATTCGGGCGCGGTTTCACCCGCGGCGCGCCAGGTGTCCTGCCCGGGGTACACAGAAAGATCAATGGCCCGGTCAAGCTGTGCGCGGCTTTCAATCATGGGGAAGATAAGCCCCTGAGCCCCGGCCTCAAGCGCAGCCTTGATCTGGGTTTTGCTGGCCTCGCCAAGACGCGCGAAAGGAGCCGCGCCGCCGCATTCGATGGCGCGGAAAACGTCCGGCAGCCCGGTGCGGCCAAAAGAGCCATGTTCCATATCAACAGCAACCCAATCATAACCGGCGCGGGCCATAAGCTCGGCCACATCAGGAGAGGGCAATTGCAGCCATGTGCCGACTGTGGCCTTGTCTGCCGCCAGCCGAGTGCGAATTTCATGTACAGTCATATCAAGCGGATGCCGCCGCAGGGTTGAAGATTACGATAAACGTTCTCTACTATACGCCCTGCGCCCACCGTGCGCAATACGGACAGAGAGCCCGCCGCCAGTGGAAATGCAAACCCGACATGCGCAAACTCGGCGCACGTTGAATCCAATGCAACAGTATCTGCCCCTTTGCTGCCCGGCCAAAGCCAGTTTGCGCCAGGGACGCGACAGCAACACGGCGCTTTTGATGATCTGACAGTTATGAGAACGAAATTGTTACTTTTTTATCAAAGAAGAAATAGAGAAAAGACAGGGCTTGGCGTTTTAACATGAGCATGCTAATAAAAAAGCCCCCCGTGGGTAACGGAGGGGCTTGGATAGGAGCCAGACTGCGGCAGAACAGTCTGGTTCGCAGGAGGAGGCTGGAAAAATCAACAAGAACGTCAACGCCTTATGGCGCTGACACTTGTATATGGACACTCCGAAACTGGCATTGCCAGACGGGTGTTTGAATCCACTCTCCGCCGGGGCTCCTGGATCGCAAGATTCAGGAGCTTTTTTATTTTGCCCACAAAACCCTCGCGGGGCACAGACAAAACAAACAAAGGGCTTCGGCGCAAAGCCCCTGCTCTTCAGCCTACGGGCTCAATGAACTGCGATCAACATAGAATGGAAGAATCCTTAGGTCAAGGAGCTGCGCAATTTTTCACATATTTTTTACGCATTTCTTTTTATCCGCTCAGGTAACTATTTAAATATAATAGTAAAAAATAACGGCCATTTTTCTATAATTTTTTAGCACCTTGCAATCAGGAAACAGAAGCATTAGCTTACAGAAGACATCAGGCTGATTTGCCGTTTTTCTGGTGACTTCACGCAAACACCCCGTCAACGCATGCAGCGCTGACGGGGTGTGCAGGTATCTATACGTTGGATGAAGTGTCTAGAAGGGCCAGACGTTATCCATAAGCCGTGTGAACCAGCCCGGCTTCTGCTTGTCGGCCAGTACGCCCTTGCCGTAGTATTCAATACTTGCGTCCGCAATCTGGGTGGAAAGTACGCTGTTGTCAGCGCTGACGTCCTTGGAGCGGATCATGCCGCGCACGACCATATACTCTGTTTCTTCATTGACGCGGATTTCGCGCGCGCCCTCAATCTCCATCAGGCCGCCCGGCAACACGCGGAGTACGCGCGTGGCCAGCGAGGTGGTCACGTAGTTCTCACGCTTGGTCTTGCCCGTGGCCGTCAGACCGCTGGTAGACCCCGTATTCAGGACGGGCAAGCCCACCGCAGGCTGCGGCCCCACGGGAACAAAGGGAATGAAGCCTGCGTGATCCCTGTTGAACATGGCGGAAACCTCGTAATCGTTGGAGCCTTTCTTGTTGGCTGTGGTTTCTGCCTTGTTCTGGGCCTTGGTATTTTCCACCAGTTTGACCACAACAATATCACCAACGCGCCGGGCGCGGCTGTCTTCAAAAAGGGTATCTGTTTCGCTGGCGGCAAAAATCGACCCCGGATTGTTGGCCGAATTGGCCTCCTGCCGATATTCCTGTGGCGGTGTTACCGGCGGATGCAATGCAGGTCGCCGGGTTGGGCTGCCGCCGCAGGCGACGCAGAACAGGTAGCTCAGCGCCAGAACGGGTATTATGTATCGTGCCTGCATATGCTCCTCTCCTTCCACCTTTAAACGCTAGTGGATTTCCACGGTGCTGCCATCTTTGACAATGGCGTATACCTGTTTTTTGGTTTGCAGATTCCGTACCGCAATGGTGGCCCCCGGCTCGCCGTCGGCCAGGGCCTGGGCCTGCGTGGCTATGCGCAGGTTGCCCTTTATATAGATGAGGTTGACCACATCTCCGCGCCTTACCATCAACTGGCTCACAAGATCGCTTTGTAAAATTGGCTCGCCGGTGTTCAGCGCGCGGTTCACCTGCCAGGGGCCGCCGCGCCCATCCCAAGGCAGATCACGCAACTGGCTGGCGTTGACCTTCATAAAGGTGACGGACTCTGCCGCCAGGGCTTCCCCTTTGTTCATGGGGCGCGATGCCGCCGGAGCCGTTATCCAGAGGGTGAGGTTGACCGTGCCGGAAATGCGCCGAAGCACGTTGCCGTCCACTTCCTGCACAGCAAAGCGCAAGGGCACGCGACCGGGCGACAGTTTGCCCGGTTCAAGCTGCACCCTCTGCTGCGCATGGGCCAAAAAAATGTAATCCGGCAGCCGGAAGTCGCTCAACTCCACCTGCCCCGGCATGGCGGACAGCTGCGGCGTCAGACTTTTGACCACATAGGAACGCAGGTCTTCCTCATGAAACACCAGCCCCCCGCGCTGAATCACCAGCGAAGATGGCAAAATGCAACGCCCGGCAACATCCTTGCCCAAGGCCTGCCGCAAAGCCTGAGAAAGGCGAGAATGGCTGATCTGCAAGGGCTTGCCTTCTTCCGGGGGCGCAGGCCAAAGTTGCTGCACGCGCAGTTGCGCCCAGGTATCCTGCCCCATCTGTCCCAGCGGGACAGCAATATCACCCAGCAAAACCATATCTGAATTGGTGACCGCTGCTGAAAGAATTTTGAGCCGCCAGTCGTCAGGGCCAAGCATGTTCAGCTGGCCATTCTGCACCACGGGGGCTTCGCCTGCGGCAAGCTGGTTGCGCGCCTTGGTGGCCCGCTGATCCTGCGCATCATCCGCAAGGGGTATCTGCCCTGCCTGAGCCTGGGGAGTGCGCAACTGGGTGACTATCTGATTGGGCGAGCGACGATGGTTGCGGTCATTATCCTGCCAGGTGGCGCTGGGGACGCCGCCCTGCGGAGCCGCCACGGAAGCCGTAGCCCACAGGCAGCACACCAGAGCCGCAGCCAGAAGCGCGCGCAAAGGCAGCACCTGACCATCCCGCATTGCCCATATGACCTGCAAAAACCGCATGACGCATACCCCTAAAGTCTTTTCACGCTCAAATACCTGCATGACGGCGACGCAGCATTGCTGCCAGTCCCCAGCAAGCCTTTCGTGGCGCAGATTTTTTCAAAATCAGCGCAAAACAGATAAACAATTTCAACAATAATCGGCCCTAGCTGCGCTTGAGCTGCACAGCGATGCCCAGCATGGAGTCTGATGTCTGGATGGACTTTGAGTTCACTTCATAGGCACGCTGACCCACAATCATGTTCACCATTTCGTCCACAACTTCCACGTTGGACATTTCCAGAAAACCCTGAGCCAGGGTACCCACATTGTCTGTGCCGGGCACGCCTTCTGTGGCATCCCCCGAAGCCTGAGTGGGCGTGTAAAGGTTGCGCCCGCGGGCATCAAGACCCGCTGGATTGATAAAGGTGTAGAGCGGCAATTCGGCCCCGGCCAGTTCCTGCCCCTGCGCATCCAGAGCCGCCATGTGGCCGGAGGATGAAATGGAAATGGTCTTGGTTTGCGCGGGCACGGCAAACTGCGGTTGCAGAATATAGCCGTTGGCGGTGACCACGGTGCCATCCTGATTGAGCTTGAAGGAACCGGCGCGCGTGTACATGAGCTCGCCGTTTACATCCACCTGGAAAAAACCGTCGCCTTCAATGGCTACGTCCAGAGTATTGCCGGTATTCTGAAAATCGCCCTGCGTAAAAAACTTGTGCACAGCAGTGGGACGAGCGCCCATACCGACCTGAATACCTACAGGCAGGCGGTTGTCACCCTCGGTGATGGCGCCGGCCATACGCATGCTCTGGTACATGAGATCTTCAAACTCGGCCCTGCTCTTTTTAAAGCCCGTGGTGTTGACGTTGGCCAGGTTGTTGGAAATCACGTCGATATTGAGCTGTTGGGCCACCATGCCGGTGGCGCCTGTCCAAAGCGATCGCATCATGGGAATTTCTCCTTATACATAACCAGCGCGGCTGCCGGTTGCTGCTAAACCATCGCCGGTTAACCCTGGCGGCGGCCCACTTTTTCGTTGGCAGCGCGATCTAGCGTGTCTGAGGTCTGCATGACCTTTTGGTAGGCTTCAAACTGGCGCTGCACTTCGATCATGTTGACCATTTCGGACACGACTTCCACGTTGGCGGCTTCCGTAAAGCCCTGCTCGACACGCGCGCCATTGTCGTAGGCATTGCCTTCAACAACCTGAACACCATCGCGCGGGCGAAAGAGGTTGCCGCCCATTTTTTCAAGATTCTGCGGGTTGTTCACGCTGACCAGGGCCAACTGGTCAATAACGTTGCCATCGGCAAGTATTTGGCCATCGCCGCTGATCTGCAAATGGCGCGTACCAGCCGGAACGTTGATAACACCACCAGCGCCTTGCACGGTGTAGCCCTGCGGCGTCATGAGGACGCCATCGCCGTTGAGCACAAAAGCCCCGTTGCGCGTGAGGTACTGCCCCGTCGGCGTAGTGACCCTGAAAAAGGCATTCTCTCCATTAATGGCAACATCAAGGTTGTTGCCGGTATATTGCATGGAACCTTGCGAAAAATCAGTGTTCGCCACAGATAAGCGAACCCTTGCGGCATTCATCGGTTCGGGAAACAGGGGCGTAGATTTGAGGTTCAAAATCGGCTCCCGAATCTCGTCAAAGGCAAAGGTCGGCATGGTATCTTTGAACGCCACTGTCTCACGTTTATAGCCACGCGTGTTCACGTTCGCCAAATTATTGGCGATGAAATTCATGCGGTGTTCCGTGGTCAATGCGGCAAAAAGTCCGCTAAACATGCCTGCTTGCATAAGCAGCTCCTTGTGTTGGCAGCAGCACTGAAAATGAAGCGCCGCCGTCTACCTCGGGCCTGATGGCCCTTGCCAGAGCTTTTGCAATATGCGGGCCAATACCCGTACATTTAGAAATATTCCCTGCTTGCTCGCGAAGCCCCGAAAAGGCACAGAAGACACAGGCTGCGGCAAGCAGAGCTATCAGCCCGTGGATGCAAGCATGGTGCCCAAGCGTTAATCAGACGATTCTAAGGTCGCCCCTAATATTATTGATAAAAGAGGTTACCCGAAGCGCCTCGCCACGGAGGTTGAACTGCCGCGACCACAGGCAGCCCCTGATGGAGACAAAAACGGCATTTGCGCGCGCCCTCCGTAGCCAGCCAATAAATTGGCCCCAGGAGCCAACTTTGGAAGGAACTTAAGCCTATCGTACTTGCCGCAATAAACTTTTTTTGCCGAAATCAAAAAAAATGCTTGCCAGCCACCCCCTGTTGGCGTAAACACATCTTCGCGCCGAAGTGGTGGAATTGGTAGACACGCTAGGTTCAGGGTCTAGTTCTCGCAAGGGAGTGGGAGTTCGAGTCTCCCCTTCGGCACCATAAGAAGATAAGGGATTACAACAGCTTGTTGTAATCCCTTTTTCGTTTACCCACGGCTTGAAATGCGCCTTTCCGGCCTTTTGACCCCCCAAATCAGACCTCCCTCAAAAGAGGGTCACAAATGGGGTCACAAGCGAGTCGATTTATGGCGCAGTCTTCTTTCGTCCATCCTCTCCGTTCCGGCAAAGCTCCCAGCTTCCTTTACCTAAAGAATGGAATTTTCTACTATCGCTACAGGTTCCCTGGTTGGCTGATAGCCCACATGGGGCACACAGAAATTCGTGTCAGCCTGCGCACTGGTCATCGGCCCCAAGCACTGCGCCTGGCAAGGGACCTACATTCACGCCTACAGCGAGCCCTAGAGATGGAAGACCTACCAACGCACGAAGAACTCCAGCGTCTGCTTCAACATGCGCTGGATGAGGTTCTCAATGAACCCAACAAAAGTTTGGTGGCACCGGATGAAATTCGCAGGCGCTTGAACGGCTACCTCCGGTTCCTTCTAGATGCTGACGCACAGTCGGACGAGGGGCGGCCTATTGCGCACGAGCTAGACCAGAATGGTTCGGTAATAGCGTCGATTGGCCTCGACACGGCCATGCTTGAATCTGCCATAGAGCAACAACGCCAGCTGAATTCATTTGACGGAGTTGAAGATTGGCTTCCCCTGAGCATTATGGAAATGATTGCTGAGCAGGTGTTTGATCGCAGAGAGATTGGGCACGACAACGTCATGGCCTTGGCGAAGTCATATATGGCCATGCAGGTGACGTTTAAAAGAATTCAGGCGGCGCGGATCAGTGGCGACTATGGGGCAGAACAGGCGTTCTATAGCGCCGAGAGCACTCCCTTCCCTCGTTCCGCTACTGTGTCTGCCCCGGTCTCCACACCGATTGAAAAAAAACCACAGCCTTCGCTTTTACTCAGCGAGCTGATGGAACGATATTCATCTACCCGCCTATCTGATGGCGCTTGGAAAGAGCATTCTGTCAAAGACCACCTCAGACGCCTGCAAAATATCATTGATATACTGGGCGACAAGGACGCGGCATCTGTCACTCGCGGAGAGATGCGCATGGTTCGCGACACCCTACGCAAATTGCCTCCTTCGAGAAAGAAAAGTCCAAAGTACAGAAACAAAAGTATTGCTGAGCTTCTTGCAAAGCCCCACGCTGTAACCATTTCCGTTAAGACCGTAAACATAATTGTTCAAGCCATATCAGGCATGTATGAATGGGCAATTCGTGAGCAGTTGCTGGCCATCAACCCTGCCAAGGGCCTGAGCATTCGAGACCCTCAACCTGACGTTGAAAAGCGTGATCCGCTTACCCCTGAAGACATTAAAACCGTTTTTTTCGGCGGGGATTACAAACCCTCGGCATTTACCAAACCGGCCTACTACTGGGTGCCCCTTATCGGCCTATACACGGGAATGCGGCTTGAGGAAATTTGCCAGCTTCACTGTGAAGACATTTTTCAGGATCCCGAGGGAATTTGGATCTTTGACATCAAGGAATCTTCGGATGATGGACTTAACGACAAGATTCTAAAAAACAAAAACTCACGGCGGTTTGTGCCGATACATAATGATCTTATTGAGTTGGGTTTACTGCGGCTTCGAGAAAAGCTTGTAGGTCATAGAGAGTGCCGCCTGTTCCCAGAACTTAAAAAAACGCCATCATCACCCAAGTATGGCAAGCAGGTGGGGAAAACGTTCAGCCGGAGGCTGGCAAAAAAACGGATTAAAGGCGCCAAGAGCTTCCACTCGCTACGGCACTCGTTCTCACAGTTTTTTAAGGTCAGAAACCTGCACAATGACATGTTCCGTCAGATATTCGGGCACGAAATCGCAGAGCTGGCAGGTCGGCAATATGGGGAGCGGTTTAGCGCCAAGCAATGCTTGGGCCTCATCACAATGATAAATTTTCAGGAGCAATAGTTTATGCCTTGGTACAGAATCGTGCCTAAGACTGGGAATAGAAAATACTTGGAGCTTCCTGTTGGCTCAGTTGATGAACGTGTTTTACGGACTGTGAAGGCACTCTCTTGCTGGTCAACTCAACGCAAGCCCAAAAACAGAAAAGAGTCTTTACAAGAGAGCTGTGACCCCGTCATATTCATAAATAAAGGTGAAAATCAGAAAATACGGGCATATACAATTATTAGGGCAATCTCAGAATATTTAAAAGTTCATGCGGAGCTTTTCATTCGTGCCGTTGAATCTCCGCGCGGGGTATATGTCTGCTTTTACACTAACAAAATTTCCTGCTGCGGCCTTAAAAGCATAATGGAAATGATTTTTAATAAAATATTACACCCATACTTTCCAGACTGTAGATTTCAGGCGTCGATACCTACTAAAATTTTTTCCCAATTTAAAAACCAAGATAACTGCTCCCGCGACTACTGTATACCGCCAGAAAAATTTTCAAAAAAATTTTCAATAGACATGCCTCTCCTAGAATATGAAATTAATGATGCACGTAACAAAATTTCTGGAGCTTCTATAGACCTTTCAATGCTTGTCCTGAAAACAATATTAGAACACCTTATCTCCAATACGACATCAAATGACCAGTTGATATTTTCAATCATTGAAAAGGCATTGCACAATTGTAGATATTTTAGAGAGATAATTCATATATCCTGGAATAATGCATACCGCAACAAAGCTATTCAAAATTTTTTGTTTTCTCTGGGTGATGTTGGAAAAAAATATTTAATAAAAAATATTTTTGACATAGAAATTAAGAAAACAATAGATAACGCTTTACAAATTACACCTGACCGGAATCCAACCGAATTTCACCGACTGCGAGTTCAGACCAATGACTTACTTACATTTGCTAGCCATGGGGAGATCAAACCTCTGCGTTGCAGCAAAGTAAGTCCCCCCTGTGGCGTCTGGTGCGGGGCGTGTTCACCGGTAGAGTTGCTAGTGGAGCCAGATATCCGCCAAGGCTTCATCATGTTACCATCAGCTTTAAGCCAGTCCGCCGAAAAATTTGTGCAACAGCTCCCCCAAGACAGAGCTCTATTTCGCAGGGCAGAGCTTCATACAAAGCTCCCAAAATCTATGCGAAGCACCTATGACGTTGACCAAGCACTCTCACATCTCATAGCAATTAACTATATAACTCCTGCAAAATCCGCTATTAAAAACTTTAAACCAGGGAAAAAATCCGAGCTATTCATCATAAACAGGCCTAACATACAACAAATATTCAACATTAAAGAATTAAGAAGAATATAAGAAAACGCTCATTCCTCTTATTAGCCAGAATATCTGACAGGCATACAGCTAATCGGCTACTTTTCCATTCAGAATGTACGTCGGCAACGGGCATTCCGAAAGGTTAATTTCCAGCCACACACCGCTCTATCTTCTCAAATTTATTCTTTCCAATAAACCAATACATAAATGTTTATTGCGTATTATTGGCGTCAGATAATGATATCCTTTCACATGAGGCCCATTTTATATAGGGCGTCCTCACAAAGTCTTATTCTAGCCCAAAGACGAACGCTGGCCTTTAGTCCTAATTTCCCCAGCGCAGCCTGACTTTAAGGAGTGAATGTCAGATCGATCAAGCGATGCAGAACTAATCGGCAAAGTTCATGCGACGCCCCTTAAAGCAAGGTGGCAATCAGTATCCTTTGACGAGACCCGACTAAGTCCTACTTGGGGGGGGGCAACTGGCAACAACAGCAATTTCATGGCCCCCGTATGGGATGTCATCGCTTAATTCTTTCTTCAGGTGTGCACAGCTCAAGTCTGATTGCCATCGACGGCTAGGCCCTCTTGCTCTTCGGCGTCCATATGTAGAGAGGCTGGCCGTTAACTATGCCGAGATTCCAGATGATGGAAATATGTGAACGAATAACTTTGTCGCATAATATAATATGCGGAGTGGATGGGGAGGGGCTAAAAAAAACATACGGAGAGGTAAGGGAGAAAGCACGAAGCCCTTACCCGGTTAATTGGTAATATCTCTGTACAGAGATAAACAAGTATAAAAGGCTAGGATAGCCATTACCCACCATTAGCAAACAACACAGGGGCATGCATTACCAAGATGCATGCCCCTGTTATTATTTACTAAGCCAGCTAAATAAAATGACTTTTATAAAAATTGGAGGACTATCATGCAAAAGACCACCACATCAAACACGTATCGTGGATACCCCATCAACACAGGCAAAGACAACAACCTGCCATGCAGCACGAAATGTTTAGACCAACTAGTTGATACTGTTGAGTACATGACCGAAAACCATTCGAGGGTTCTTGCTGTAAGAGCAGATGTACGCTCGGAACAGGACTCTGAAAGAGTTCTTACAAGAAGAGATGTTACTCGTGTTATTGAGAACACCAAAAGAAACATCAACTCAAGATTTAAAGACTCGAAGAACAACCCAGATATCAAATTCATTGTAACAACAGAGCAAACCTCTCCAGAGGCTAATCCCCATTTCCATGTCATGGCATTTGCTAACGGCAATGCCATCCAGAATGGCTACTCCATTTTTTCTGAACTTAACAAGCAGGTAAAAAATAAGCTTGATACTGACAATGATGGACTTGTCCATTTTTCAGAAAGTAATGGAAATACAGGCATTATGATCAACAGAAACTCTGATGATTTTGAGCAGCAGATGAATAACACAGTTTATGCTGGCAGTTATCTGGCTAAAACTAGCTCCAAGAAACACACCCCTGAGGGATCATGGGTGTCATCCTCATCCAGGAGAAAGAAGAAAAATGACAACTAAAAAATCACTGATTCTGCTGAGATTGATATACCCAATTCCATGGATAGCCAGAGGCGTAAGAAAAAGAACCTCTAGGGTTTTGTTTAGGACGAGCCCCTATTAGAAGCTTTGATCCTGCCATCCCCTATCGCAACGCTATATGCATTTGAAAAGGTGAGTGTTGGCTTCACGAGCAACACTCACCTTCATTTCTCATTCTTCAAATTCATCTCTTTGGCAATCTCTACCACCAAGTTGAGCAATGCCTCCATCCAGATTCGGGAACGGTCATAAGCTGTTCATCTAGCTAGGTCAGAGCAAAACAGACGTTCAACGAAGGCCACAGCAATAAACCGGTAAGGCGTGTATTCTTTCCAGCAATCGAATCGGCACCAATCCAAGTGGTATGCGCTGAGAATGATCCACTCATCGCATCAATTCAACTGTCAGCCAGACTTGCTGAATAAAGGCTGCCTGCTTATGGGCTGGAACTCTTTCTAACGCGGCCTGTAGTCTGCTGCTGGCCTCAAGCGTGTCGCCTTCCTGAACCGTTACAAGATTTGCAACCGTACATTGCAGGGCTCCAGCCAATTCGGGCAACCTGGTAAGCTTGGGGGCAATTTTCCCCTGCTCCATCCGTGCCAGAGCCTGCTGGGTTATGCCTATTTTCTCCGCCAAAATTTCCTGACTCATCCCAAGCGCTTTCCTTCGAACTGCGATGTTCGTTCCCAGAATTTTTATTAATGATTCTTGGCTGTTGCTCATCAAGATCTCCTGCGATTGTTATGCACAAATCTTGGAGCGCCTTGACAATACTTGTAAGGGAGTAGTAGTTGTCAAAATCAACAACTAAAACTTGTTTAATACCAAAATTCACGCTTCGTTATATTCAACAACACATTGCATGGAGATCACGATGAAAAAATGCCTGCCTGCTGCGCTTGTCGCCCTGTTAGTCCTGACTGCGGGCTGTTTCAGCAATAGTGACGTGGAATTAGTAAAAAATGGAAGTTTTACTGGATACCCCACCACAACTGTTGGAAAAATTCTGGACAGCAATTTTGAGAAAATAAAATGGTCCTCATCACAGACTGCTATTGGTGAAACTGTTGTCCGCTTTGATGGGCGCATTTCACCAAAATTACATGAAAAAATGGATGTTGCGCTTTATCAGTTGCTATTGATGATGGTAAACCATGGCATATTAGCACCTGACACTACCAAAGAGAAACTCACACAGATGTTAGCAGCATTTCATCGTCTTCCGCAGACTCTGGGTGAAGCCAATCGTGTTGATTTTGAGAAATATCAACACGTCAAAACGGGATTATTGCCTCGAGCCATCGACTGCCAAAAATTATCTGCTGCTACCGGAGTAAATGTTTCTCCAGAATGGAATGCACAAGCTGAAGAGTGCATAAAAATATTTGAATCCGTCGTACGTGATTCTATCAAGACTTACTTTTGGACGCCAGGTTCACAAGTTTTTATAGAATGGAAAATAAGCAACAACAAAAAGAGTTTTGCTCTTTCTCAATTCGGAGGAGATGGACTCCCCAATCTCACGTTTAATGATTTTTTGAAAGCAATTACTAGCGATTAAGCAACCGCCATAATAGTGAGGCAGTTTTATGCAAGAGCATATGAGCGAACAGGCGGTAGCAGCCATGCGGGAAGAAGCCAGTGAAGAAACACACTCTGTTATCAAAGCGCTGGAAAACGACTACCCAGGAATCTCAGAAGGATTAGCAACTGCCTTGGGAGCAGGGACAGGGGCAGCAGGATCATTCGCCGCGCTCACCTTTCTTGGGGTTTCAGGACTCTCCGCTGCGGGAATAACCTCAGGCTTGGCTGCTGCTGGTGCCCTTGTAGGTGGAGGGATGGTTGCTGGAATTGGGGTGCTGGCAGCCCCTGTAGCCGCGCTTGGCGTACTTGGCTACGCCTTAGCCAAAAAGCATAAGAATGCCAAACTTGCTGCGGCACTGGGTACGGCCATTGAGAAGCTGTTCAACATCCAAACTCGGCTTATGAAAAATGCCGAATACTTCAAGGATGAAATAGCAACAATCAAGGCAACGATAGAATTTTTGAAGGCCAAGCAGGCCTAACGGACGCAACCATGCCGTACCAGAAAGAGCTCAAAGCTATTTGTCTGCTTCAGGATCGGGGTGAGAAGATTGATGATTGCCATCACGACATGGCTGCCGACCTGGTCACATTGCGCAACGAGCTGACAATACTTACTGGAAGCTCAGTCAATGCCACGCCGGATGTGCTCCAAGTGAAAGAGTCAATTCTTGCCCAATGGGGTACTCACAAGCCGTTGCCACAAGAGGAAGTGACGAACATTTACTCCATGGCAGAGCAGCTTTACCCAAAGGCCATCAGCCTTACGGATGTGCTGAACAATGCTGAGTTTGCAGAAGCCCAAGCCCGCTATGATGCACATATAGCCAGCTTCAACCAGCGCTATGGCCTTGATGGTTGGGACTATGCCATTGCAGGTTGCTGTGGATTGTTTGCAGCCATGTTGGATATTCTGTGTGTCAGAGCCCCCCTCAAGCCGACTGCCGCTTTCACGCAACAGGCAGACGGAATTTTTAACCGTGCAGTGCAAGAGGCATTCAACAAGCTCATTCCACCCGATTTGAGCAAAAAGCTCAGTGATGCATATACGATTGGAGCTCCAGATTCTTCAGTGATCAGCGACCTTCTGGGAGCCCCAGCAAAAACCATCACTCCAACCAACCATCGTTTGCGCGCGCTGTCGCACGACCCCGTACTAGGCCTCATATTTGGCGTGCTTGATATGCTGCGCAATACCTGCACAGTCGTACACAATGGCAGTATTACGAGCTATTCCAGTACAAAGCCCCCGGTTGGCGGCACGGTTTTTCAGATGATTGGACGAATGTTTGGGCACCTGCTTTCAGACGTGAACGCCCCTTCTGCCAACGGCAACAGGGGGATGGGATTGCCTGCGCCCTTCATGGGCTTGCTGCGCATGTTTGAGAATATCCCTGTTGGTGATTCGAACTTCGGGAAGCAAATCGAATGGATGTACGTTAGAGGCTATGACTTCCGTCAATTCGTAGCAACAAGCATTCCTGTTGCAATTATGGAGGTGCTGCTTCGTGCCTTCTACGTCGGCAAGCAGGTCAAACTATACGATGCTCCTTTTGGACAAACTCTTTTGGACACCGTGCCAACCAGAATGAACCCACGGTTCCGCATACTTCTGGCATTGGCGTTCGGTACATTTAGTGGCGTCAACGCTGGCAGGATGTATATCACTCAAAATCTCCTCAACCTTAACTATGCTTCCTGGATGGGGCTGGCTTGGAACGGCTTCCACGCACTCAAGTGGGCGTTGCTGCAGAAGCATTTTAAGTTATGGGGAGAAATTGAAGCTAAAGAAATCGAACAGCTACAGAGCTATGTTGCACAGCTTGAAGTTCTGGAAATCAAGGCCGCACCACTACCGGTTTGACGCCTATTACTCAAGCACCTCTTGCATACAGTATCACGCGCCATTTATAGGTATAATTCAACACCGAGGAGATACGGGCATGAGGGTTATCTTCCACATATTAATTGCAGTAATTCTGCTCTCAGGCAATGCCTCCGCGGCAAGTAAATCCATGTGCCCCGATAAGGTTTTGGGGACAGAAGCGGTTGAGGGGGTGTATTTAGGAACAGCGTGCGAGGATTTTTGTTACTCGACCATACGACTTCGTAATGGCGAGGACTTAACCTTCCTCTGTGGGGAGGACAATGCCGCCAAGTTTTTCGGGCAGAAAGGGGCACATGTCAAAGCAGCTCTTGAATTGCAGCAATTCTGGAATGAGTTAGGCAATGAATGCTCTCGGCAATATGTATGTAAGGATGGGGGCCCTCTCACCGCCCAACCTCAGACCTTTTCTCTTGATGAATGCATTGATAAAGCCGTTGGTGTGACGGATTCCGTGCTGCAGTGCATCCGACAGGCAACTACTCTGTGGGACAAGCAACTGAACGCCAACTATAAAACCGCACTGTCTTCTCTGGAATCTGAGCAGGACAAGGCCGCGCTCAAAGCTGCCCAACAGGCATGGCTGGTCTGGCGTGACAAGATGGCCATCGCACTCAGAGCACTTGACGGAGGGGGGAGCCTGAGTGCTCTGTCCGCAAATTCTTTCATCCTGGAAGAAACTCAACGACAAGCTGAAAGACTTAAAGCGCAGCAGTAAAAACCCGTTGGATAATTCTGACTAGCTCAAATAACCTGATACAGTTTGCAAAACTTTCTTGCACGATAAAGCCCGCCTCACTTGAGGTCGGGCTTTTCATGCTTCTTTTTTCAAAAATGCTTCTATTGATTATAGCATACATATGCAGCAGCGGAGCTACCGTCCTCTGCGTTGCTCACAGTTCAGAACCACACGAACAGCTGCAGCATATAGCTTTTGACGGCCAGCGTCCAATGGCCGTATACTGGTGGGAATTCAACCTCAAAGTCGGCATGATAAACTGCCCTAGAGCTTAACAAATTCGGCAACCTGTCCATACAATCGGGCCACAAATGATTACAAATTTCCATGCAAAGTATTACGCCCTTGAGTTGATGAAGTCTGGTGGTGCTGGTGTTGATCGCCTTGGACGTGCGTTGTTTGATGCGTGTGTAGATTTGAATCCACACCAGATTGAAGCAGCTCTTTTCGCATTACGCTCACCCATTTCAAAGGGAGTGTTGCTTGCCGACGAGGTCGGCCTTGGCAAGACTATCGAGGCTGGTCTTGTATTATGCCAATACTGGGCAGAACGCAGGCGAAACATTCTGGTTGTTAGTCCCGCCTCGCTTCGCAAGCAGTGGGCACTGGAGCTCGCCGAAAAATTTAATCTGCCATCCATCGTTTTGGATGCAAAAGCTTATAAAGACCAGCAAAAGCTTGGCGTTCTGAACCCGTTCAGGGACAAGCAAATCATCATTTGTTCCATGCACTTTGCCGCCAGCCGTGCGGAAGAACTCAAAGAGATTGCCTGGGATCTTGTGGTTATTGATGAAGCTCACAAACTCCGTAATGCCTACAGGGAAAGCAATCGGTTAGGCCAGCGTATCCGCTGGGCAACTGAAGATCGCAAAAAGCTGCTTTTGACAGCTACGCCTCTGCAAAATTCTCTGATCGAGCTCTATGGCCTTTCGACCTTGATCGATGACCGGCTATTTGGTGATTTGGCATCTTTCAGAACGCAGTACATTAACTATGGTGGCGATATTTCTGGCCTGCGGGAACGCCTGGCCACATTTTGCTGGCGTTCGCTACGCAGCCAGGTCATCGAATTTGTGCGCTACACCGAGCGCAGGCTCATTACCAGACCGTTCAAACCCACAGAGCGGGAACACGAACTGTATGAGGCAGTTTCCAGCTATCTCATGCGTGGCGAAACCTATGCGCTACCATCAGGACAAAAACATCTCCTCATACTTCTCGTCCGAAAAGTTCTGGCATCCTCGCCACACGCCGTAGCGGGAACACTTGAGATCATGCGTGACCGTCTGCTTAAATTGAGAGACGAAGCCAAGCTAAATGCGGACGCTTTGGACCTTTTGATTTCCGGTGAAGAAATTGACGACGATCTCCTCGATGAAATTCTCGAAGACCAGGAGGAGGCCTCCCTTGAGGATGAATCCTCTATGCCCGCGAACGTGCCTGAGCCGCAGAGGAAAAAAGTCGATCTGGAAAAGCTTAATGCTGAAATTAAAGAACTGAATGACTATACTCGCTGGGCTAGAAGTCTTGGCATTGACACAAAAACGAAAGCGCTTCTGACAGCCCTGGATGTCGGTTTTAGCGCTATGGAAGAAATGGGTGCGGCTAAAAAGGTAGTAATTTTTACCGAATCCCGTCGAACTCAAAATTGGCTAAAAGATTTCCTAGAAGGGAATGGGTATGCTGGTCAGGTGTTGACTTTCAATGGCACCAACAAAGATGATGCCTCCGGCCAAATTTATCAGGATTGGCTTGCCGCCAACAAGGAATCAGGTCGTGCGACCGGTTCTCGTCAGGTGGACCTCAGAGCGGCAATTATTGACCGTTTCCGTGATCGAGCAAGTGTGTTGATTGCAACAGAGGCTGGTGCAGAAGGTCTTAACCTTCAGTTTTGTTCAGCCATCGTCAACTTTGATCTGCCCTGGAACCCTCAGCGCATCGAACAACGGATTGGCCGTTGTCACCGTTACGGGCAGAAACACGATGTCGTCGTTATCAACTTTCTCAACGAGCGCAACGAGGCCGACCGGCGCGTCCATGAGCTGCTGGAACAAAAATTCAAGCTGTTTACCGGCGTATTCGGGGCCAGCGATGATGTTCTTGGCTCAATTGAAGCCGGTGTGGATTTTGAACGCCGTATCCTGGAAATATACCAAGGGTGTCGGAGCGAAGAAGAAATTCAATCCGCGTTCGAGAAGCTGCAGGCAGAGCTGGACGAACAGATTCAAACCAAAATGTGCGACACCCGTAAAATATTGCTGGAACATTTTGATGAAGACGTGCACGAACGGCTTAAGGTAAATCTTGCAGGCACACAGGAACGGTTAGACCGCATTGGCAGAATGTTTTGGGCCGTAACCCGGCACACACTGAAAAATCATGCGGAATTTGACGATGCCGTCTGTGCCTTTGCTCTGCACAAAAGCCCGGCTCAGGGCATTGCCACAGGCACCTACCACCTTATTTCCAAACAGCAGTCCAACATACCGGGGCAGTTTTTATACCGCCTAAGCCACCCCCTTGGGGAATATGCCGTGCAAAAAGCCCTGCATGGCCCCTGCCCCTCGGCGCAGGTGGTGTTTCAGGTAACGGGCAATCCCACCCGTATAGCCCTTGTTGAACGGCTAAAGGGCAAAGCAGGCTGGTTGCATTTGCAGCACATGCGGGTAGATTCCTTTGACGCACAGGAATACCTGCTGTTTTCTGCCTTTGATGATGCTGGCAACAGTCTTGACCAGGAAACGTGTGAAAAACTGTTCCACTGCCAGGGGCAAACCCAGCCCCTGACAGCTGTACCCCAGCAGGTACAACACCGCCTTGGACAAGAACAGGAACGCCATGCACTGGCCATGCTTGCCAAAAACCTGGAAGAAAACAATAAACACTTTGCCGAAGCCCGCGACCAGCTTGATAAATGGGCAGAAGACATGGAACTTGCCGCCCAAAAAGAAATTGACGACACCAAACGCCGCATAAAAGAATTGCAGCGCCAGTGCCGCCAGGCCACCACCATGCAGCAACAGCACACCCTGCAGGAAGAGATATCCCGCTGGGAGCGGAAAAAGCGCACTCTGCGTACCCGCATTTTTGACCTTGAAGACGAAATAGCTGAAAAGCGCGACCGCCTTGTGGACTCGCTTGAAAAGCGCATGCACCAAAAATCCACAATTAACCCGGTGTTTACCATACGCTGGACCGTTGTTTAGTTACCATTGAATTATGAAGGGAAACTCCATGCAAGCAACGCATTCTGCCAAATTCCAGGAGCTTGTCTCCAAACTGCGCGAAATTTTTCAAATAGACAGGCCAGACCTGGACTTTGGCATTTACCGCATTTTGAATTCCCGCCAGCAAGAAATTAACGAATATCTGGAAAAAAAACTGCCCGCAAAGGTGGCTGCTTCCCTTGCCGCTGGCAACACAGCCAATATTGAAAGCGTGCAGGAAGAACTGAAAAAAGCCATTGATAAGGCCGCTGCCCTTGGCGTTGCGGCAGAAAGCGTGCCCAAGGTGTTGGAATTGAAGGCCAAGCTTGCCGCTGCCCGGCAGGGCAGCAGCGAATATGAAAACGCTGTGTTCTCTCACCTGCTCGTCTTTTTTTCCCGCTACTATGAAAAAGGCGATTTTTTAAGCCTGCGCCGTTACAAGGGCGACACCTACGCCATTCCCTACGCAGGGGAAGAAGTGGTGCTGCACTGGGCCAACAAAGATCAGTACTACACCAAAAGCGGGGAAAGCTTCACCAACTACAGCTTCCGCCTGGAAGACGGCAGGCTGGTGCATTTTCGCCTTGTGGCAGCGGACACCGCCAAAGACAACAATAAGGACAATGAAAAAGAACGCCGCTTTACCCTGGTGGAAGCCAAAACCGTAACACGGGTAGACGAGGAAGGCGAAGAATATGAAGAAAACCTTGTGCCTGTGGAAGAAATAACCGGGGATGCAGGCAAGAAGGAACTGGTTATTTACTTTGAATACAAGGCGCAGCCCAAGGGCAGCAAGCAGGAAACCCTTACTGCAGGGGCTGTGGAAACAGTGCTTGGCCATGCCACGGTAAAGGCCCGCTGGCTGGCCCTGGAAAAGCGCACCCCCACAGAAAAAAAGCCCAAACGCACCCTGCTGGAAAAGCACCTTACCGACTACACCGCCAAACACACCGCAGACTACTTTATTCATAAAGATTTGGGCGGTTTTTTACGCCGGGAACTGGACTTTTACATAAAAAACGAAGTGCTGCACCTGGACGATGTGCAAAATGCCAACACCTTTGCAGACATTGAACAAAACCTGCGCATGATACAGTGCCTGCGGGCCATTGCCGGGGAACTTATTGTGTTTTTGGCCCAGTTGGAAGACTTCCAGAAAAAGCTGTGGCTGAAAAAGAAATTTGTGGTGGAAACCAACTATTGCATAACCTTGGACAGAGTGCCACCAAGCCTGTATGCCGAAATTGCCAAAAATGAAGCGCAAATTGACGAATGGGAGCAGTTGTTTGCCGTGCAAGAAGCCCCCGGCTTCACCCGGCCCCTTACCCTACTCTTTTTGCAGGCCAATACCAATCTTGTGCTGGACACCCGCTTTTTTGATGACACCTTTAAAGCCAAACTGCTGACCAGCATAGACAATTTTGACGAGCAGTGCGACGGCCTGCTGGTGCATTCCGAAAACTTCCAAGCACTGAACCTTTTGCAGGAACGGTACAGAGAACAGGTGAAGTGTGTGTACATTGATCCACCGTATAATACGGATGCGTCAGCGATAGTATACAAGAATGGTTATAAGGATTCGTCTTGGATTGCTTTGATGCAAAACAGATTGGATGTTGCCAAAAGACTTATGAGATTAAACGGTATTATTAGTGTTGCAATTGACGATCAAGAAGCTTCATCTCTAGATCATTTATTAAAATCTACCTTTCCCAAAGCGCTTGGAGTTGCAGTTGTGCGCTCTAATCCGCAGAGCCGTAAAGCGAAGGAAAAATTATCGCCTGTCCATGAATATATGTATTTTTTTGGATGTGGTGATGAAGCTACCCCTGCAACCATAGGTTCCACAGAGGGGAAATTATCACGATATCCCCATACAGATCAGCTAGGTCAATATGCGTGGATGAATTTTATTCGTTCTGGGAATAATGACCTAAGAACCGATAGACCAAAACTTTATTATCCGATCGCTGTAACTAAAAGCAATCAAATTCGCATATTGGACATGAAATGGAATGATCCGAGGCGAGAATATATTCTTCTTGAAGAATGTAATGAAGAAGAGACTTTGGTTTACCCAATAAAAAAAACAGATCAAGGCACAATTGAAAAAAGGTGGCAAAGAGGCCATAAGCGTGTTTCTGAGGAATATGGCGAGTATCGAGTACGAAGAAACGAGCAGGGAGAAATTACTATTGATTTCAAGACTCGTATGGATACTACGGCAGCCCCATCAACATGGTGGGATAAGAGTGAATATGCCTCTGCCAACTATGGTGCAACGGAACTTAAGGGGCTTTTTGGAGATAAGCCATTTGATTTTCCAAAGGCAAAACAACTAGTCATTGACGCATTAAAAGCCTCTGGCATTGAAGCAGCACATGACGTAACGCTGGACTTTTTCGCAGGCTCCGGCACAACAGGTCATGCCGTTATCAACCTGAACCGGGAAGATGGCGGCAAGCGTAAGTACATTCTAGTGGAAATGGGCGACTACTTCAACACCGTACTCAAACCCCGCATTGCCAAGGTGGTGTATGGCAGCGAGTGGAAAAACGGCAAGCCCGTAGCCCGCAACACGGGTATTTCTCACTGCTTCAAGTACATTCGCCTTGAATCGTATGAAGATGCCCTGAACAACCTGAAGCTGCAACGCAGTGCCATGCAAACCAGTATGCTCGAATTGCTGCCTGAAAAAGTCCAAAACGAATATCTGGTGCAGTATATGCTGGATGTGGAAAGCAAAGGCTCTCTCCTTTCTGTGGAAGACTTTGCCAAACCCTTCCATTACACCTTGAATGTGAGCATAGATTCTGCCGGGGCCTTTGCCCCACGCGCCGTTGATTTGGTGGAAACTTTCAACTACCTGCTGGGGCTTCGGGTTAAGCACATTGACAGCCAAAAAAATCGAGGCTTTGTGACGGTGGAAGGCACCCTGCCCAGCGGGGAAAACTGCCTTGTGCTTTGGCGTGACTGCGAAACACTGGGCTATGAAACTCTTGCAGAACTGTGCGAAAAACTTGCCATTAACCCGGCAGATAGTGAATATGACGTAGTGTACATTAACGGCGACCACAACATTCCCACCGTGCTTGCCCAAACAGCGGCAGAAGGCGGGGGCACCAAAACCCTGAAGCTACGCCAGATTGAAACGGAGTTTCTGGAACGTATGTTTGCGGTGGAGGGGGCATAATGGCTGCACCGCAGAAAAAAAAGGGCACCCAAAAACGCAGCTTTCACCAGGATCTTGTGCTGAACCGCTGGATGTTCGGCTTTTTTATGGGGGGCGGCCTTGCTTCTTTAAAAGTCCGCCTTGGGGCAGACAGGCTGGAAGGACTGGCAGAGGATGGCCAAACACACTACTTTCACGAGCTCACACGCACCTTGATTGAAGTGGATAAAATTCCCCATGCCACTCTGCGCCGTTACGACCTGAACATTGTAGCGCACTGGCTGCGCATTACCCAGCAGCGTAACAAGCAGGAAGGACATGTGCTGCACATGAAGTACTTTCAGTACCTTTCCCTGCTGTTTACCGAAATTTATCTGGACTGGTACTTCAACCACAAGCAGGAAATGCTGGACGGCCTGAATGAAGAGCTTGCCCAATATAATAAAGAAGAAGGTAGTGAAAACTTCAGCCCCTTTGAGGCGGACGACTTAAACAAAATTGCCTTCTGGAATGCCACGGGCAGCGGCAAAACCCTGCTGCTGCATGTGAACATTTTACAATATTTACACTATTTTCAGGCAGGCAACAGCAACATTTGGCCCAGCAAAATTATTCTGCTTACACCCAATGAAGGACTTTCCCGCCAGCACGTGCAAGAAATGCAGCTCTCAGGCTTTTCCGGCAGGCTGTTTGATAAAAACAACACCCTGCCAACGCCAAGCACCATAGAAGTGATTGACATTAACAAGCTTGGCGATGAAATGGGCGACAAAACCGTTGCTGTAGAAGCCTTTGAAGGCAACAATCTGGTGTTGGTAGATGAAGGGCACAGAGGTTCCAGTACCACCGCCGGGGCTTGGTTAAGCAGGCGCGAGGCACTGGTGCGTGGGGGCTTTGCCTTTGAATATTCCGCCACGTTTGGGCAGGCCGTGGCCAAAGGGCTTACTGTGCAGGCAGCTGAAGAAGAAGCCCTGAAAAAACGGGCCAAAATGCTGTTTGAAACTGCCAGCTTGAAAAAACTCACCGAGGCGCAAAAAGCACAGCTTGTGCTTACGGCAGAAGAACAACGTAAGGCCCGCATTGGCGCTACCAAAGAAATTTATGCAAAGTGCATTCTGTTCGATTATTCCTATAAGTTTTTTTATGAAGACGGCTACGGTAAAGACTCTCTCATTCTGAACATGGCTGGCAAGGCGTATGAAAGTGAAGACAACGCAAAAAAGTATTTCACCGCCTGCCTGCTTGCTTTTTACCAGCAGCTTTGGCTGTGGGACACCCACGGGGAAAGGCTGCGCGACATTAATGTTGAAAAGCCCCTGTGGGTGTTTGTGGGCAACACCGTTTCTGCAGAAGATTCTGACATTATGGAAGTGGTGAACTTTTTTGCATACTTCCTGAATAATGATGCCCTTATAACAACCTGGCTGGCAGACCTTGTGGCAGATAAAGCCCACATACTGGACGCCAAAGGCAACAACATTTTCCTTGGGCGTTTCACACCGCTTATGGGCTTTATGGAAAAGCCGGGAGCCCTGTATGCCGACATTCTGCGCCGGGTGTTCAATGCCCCTGCCCGGCAACGCCTGAAGTTGGTGAACATAAAAAACAGCAAGGGCGAGCTAGCCTTGCGGGTGGGCGGTGCAGACCCCTTCGGGCTTATTAGCATTGGCGATGATTCTGGCTTTTTCAAACTGGCTGATGAACAAACCGATTTTGACCAGGAGCAGGACGAATTTTCTGAAGCCCAGTTTCACAGCATTAACACCACCACAAGTAAAACCAACGTGCTTATTGGTTCACGCAAGTTTACCGAGGGCTGGAGCAGCTGGCGCGTAGCAACAATGGGCCTATTGAACATGGGCTCTAGCGAAGGCTCGCAAATTATCCAGCTTTTTGGGCGTGGTGTGCGCCTTAAAGGCAAAGGCTTTTCCCTGAAGCGCACATTGGAGCATGAACGCCCCAAAGGCACCCATGTGGACAAGTTGGAAACGCTCAACGTGTTTGGTGTGCGGGCAGGGTATATGGCAGCCTTCAAAGACTATTTGAAGGAAGAAGGCATTACCCCCAGTGATGAAATTCTGGAGCTGGATTTTCCCACGCAGCCCAACCTGCCTGCTGCCAAGCTGAAAACCCTGGCCCTGAAAGATGGCTACAAAGACAACCAAAAAATGGGCTTCAAGCGCACGCATTTTCCCTGGCTATATGAAGTGCCTGCAGAATTCCTGGGAAAAATCAAACAACCGCATGTGCTGCTAGACCTCTACCCAAGGGTGGAAGCACTGGGTAGCAAGGGGGCCAGCGCCCACAGCAGCAATGATGCCCGCCACAAAGGCAAGCTAGATCCTGCGCTTTTTAGCCTGTTCGACTGGGACAGCCTGTATCTTGTCCTGCAAGACTATAAAATGCAGCGTAGTTGGAGCAACCTGCGGCTGAACAAGCAGAAGCTTTATGATTTTTGTGTTGCCTCGCAAGACTGGTATACTCTTTTGATACCCCAGTCAGAGCTAGAAATTACTGTCTTTGCCGATGTGAAAAAGCAGGAAGGTATTTTGCGCCAGCTTCTGGTGGACTATACTGAGCGTTTTTACAAGGCCCTGAAAAATGCCTATGAAGGCCAGTTTTACGATATAACCCATGTGACTGAAGAGCATGGTTCCATGCTGCACCTGTACCAGTTTGCCATTGATAACACAGACACGGGCAAAGAATACCTGGAAAAATTGAATAAGTTAAAAGAACTTGTGACGAATGGGGAGATTGGTGAAGCCAGCACATGGAATGCACCACACATGGTGGCCATAAGCTTTGACAGACACTTGTATTACCCATTGCTTTCATTGGAAGATAAAGAAGCCGTGCCCTTAAAAATGCGGCCCCTTGCCTTTGATGCCCCCAGTGAATGGGAATTTGTAAAGGCGCTGGAAGCCTTCTATGCTTCAGCACACGGCAAGGCATGCCTTAAAGGCTACAGCCTGTATTTACTTCGTAACGCCGCCAGCGAAGAAAAAGGCCTTGGCTTTGCCCTGGCTGGCAACTTCTACCCAGACTTTTTACTGTGGCTGGTGGACGATGCCACAGGCAAACAGTGGCTAAGCTTTGTAGACCCCAAGGGCTTGCGGCAACTTGACCTTTCCGACCCAAAACTTGGTCTGTATCAAGAAATTAAAGTACTGGAAGCCAAATTGCACGCCGAGGCAAAACCAGGCGATGCCCCGCTGGTTCTAAACGCCTTCATTCTTACACCCACGGAACATAAAAACCTGCTGAACCTTGCCAGCACTACCACCAAGGCAGACCTTGAAAACCGCCATGTTCTGTTTATGGAAGACGGCGACACCGTATATTTGCAAAAAATGTTCGCAAAGATTTTAGAGTGAGGGGGGAAGAGGCAGTAAATCGTTAGTGGATAACGGAAATTTTTCAGGTGACGGGGCTTTGATTGTAGTTCTGTGAAGAGCAGGAGCTGTATTCTGTTGACCTTCCACCCGAAAAGTATGCCATTAAAAAGTTAGTGTCCCTGACATAGGTGCACAATAATGGAACAACGTTATTCATAAATTTTAAAAAACATATTACTCTTTTGAGAACACCAGAGTAATGCTTCAGATCATCCTAATAGCCCTGTCCAGCACTAAGCTGGGCAGGGCTTTGTCGTTTTGCTATCTAAGGAGGATGCCCATATGAACCAATACCAATCAGAAAACATCACAGATCTGGCCAAATCTCTACTTGATGTGCAGCGAACCGTGCAACCTGTTACAAAGGATGCTGAAAATCCTTTCACCAAAAGCTGGTACGCCAGCCTCAACAGTGTCATGGACGCCTGCCGCGATGCGCTCATCGAAAACGGCATCTGGTTGTGCCAGTACCCTGTGCCTGTTGAACAGCCCAACACCATAGGGCTGGTCACCAAACTGACGCATGCAGAGTCAGGGCAGTGGCAAAGCTCTCTTGCAGTGGTTCCTCTGCCTAAGGCCGATCCGCAGGGCATGGGATCGGCAATTACCTATGCCCGCCGCTACGCTCTAACCGCCATGTTGGGCATGGTAACTGAAGATGACGATGGCGAAGGGGCTAAAAATGGCAAAAAATCGCCTACACGGCAAAAATTACCCGTAATCACCCCTGAGTCACAAAAAGAGCGACAATGCAACTCATCCACCACAAACAATATTTCAGGCCCCTCAAATCGCCTGTCAGCCAGTCTTGAAAGCCTTCCACCGCTTGAAGGCATCACCTACCAGCAAGTTACAGCCCAGGACGGACGCCCTTGCATCATTGCCACCGGCAACACGCAGGCCAAAAAAGAATTACTGACCGGTTCGGGCTTCCGCTGGAACCCGCAGAGAAAATTGTGGTGGAAGTATGTTGATGCCGCATAACAAAAATCAAAAGACCGAGCGAGAGGGCTGCCTGATGGCGGCCCTCTCGCTTTTATGGAGACTAAACCATGGAACAGAACCGCACAGAAGGATTACGGGCGTTAATTCGGCAAGGCCTGCAAGCCGTTGCCCACAAAGACACACTCGCCCATCTGGGCGACCGCTCCAGCTATGTGGGAATGAGTGATATCGGCCAACACTGGGAATGCCCCCGGGCGGCACTAGCCAGAAAGGTGCTCCCCACCACAAATAGCCTGGAACGCCTGCTTACGTTGCAACGCGGGCACTGGTTCGAATCCGGGGTTGGGCAAGCTCTGGCATCGCAGGGCCTGCATGTATTGCCCCAGCTTGAAATCAGCTGGCAGCATCAGGGTGTACCCATCAAAGCTCATCTTGATTTTGTGCTGGTATGGGATGCGCCCGTTAATGCCATACGGATTCTGGAAGTTAAAAGCACCGACAAGCTGCCCGACATACCGCACGATTCCCATCTGCTGCAACTGCACGGGCAAATCGGCCTTTTGGTAAAAGCATGGAACAAGCCCGTTTTCAGTCTTCGTGCTGAGGACGGCACGATTCTGCATGACAAAATGACCTTCCCTCAACTTTGCCGTGCCCAGCTTGGTCTTGAGATGCCCCCAATTGCTGCCGAGGCAAGCGTGGAAGCGTGGTTGCTCTGCCTTTCCATGAAAGAGGTTAAAGCATTCGGCCCCTATGGCTTTAATCAGGCCATGCTGGATACGGCCCTTGACCATGCGGCGCAGCTTTGGGGCGAGCTTACAGCATTCCGCGCCGGGCACATAACCCTAGCACAGGTGGATTGCGCTCAAGGGTTTTACCCATTGTGCTCGTACTGCGAACACAACGGTGGCTGTCCCAAATTCCCGCAGGGCGTGCAAATGCCCCAATGGGAACCAGCTCTGGAAAAGCTGGCTGCCCTCAAGGAGCAGCGCACGGCCTTAGGTAATGAAATCAAAGAAATGGAGACTGTGCTTAAGCTGGTCCACCGCCAGGCTGGCACGCGGGATTGGGTAGACACGGGAAATTACCGATTCCGCATGTCAGTGGCAGCAGGTCGGACCACGTTAGACAAGGATGCTTTGCGTGAGAAATTGACCGAGATTCTTAACGCTGAGCACCTGAGAGGCATCGACGTGGACACCTTGCTGGCCTGTTGCGAGCGCACTGGCTCACCTTTCGAAAAATTGAGCATTTCGCCCATAAACTGAACTTCGGGAGATCTACATGGGATATTATTCTGACGTGGCCCTGTGCCTGACAAAAAATGGCATGAATCGGTTAAAAACAGCTCTTGCAGAGGCAGAAAAGAACAATCCCGACAACTTTGCAGCAATCAAAATGCTCATCGGTGGCAAACCCAACAAAATCGATGAAGGCTCAGGCTCCGTTGTCTTTCTGTGGGAAGGGGAAAAGTGGTACGATGAATTTGATGAAATCGCCTTTGTTGGCAAGCTCATGGACAACTTGCCCCACGAAGACTTCCTGTTCATCCGTATTGGCGAAGATTATGACGACATTGAAACTCGCGGTAGCTTTCGTGGCAAACCGTTTGGGATATATGTGGAAAGAAAAATCGCATTTGCGTGATTATTGCGGATAACGGCGGGCGGTATGAAGAACACGAAGTATCTGTACTTCCGATTTCACGACGCGGTATGCAATAAAATACGAAAATTCTGTCAGAACAAGCTCACGAGTCCCTGCGACCCTGCCAGCCCTTCCTCGTGAAGGCAGGGAGGCAAGGCTTTGCCCAGCATTCCATACGCATTGGGCTATTTGTTTCCCTGCATCTGAGTCCTTTTCAGCTAAATACGCCGCTATGCCTTCCAAATCCTCAATGGCTAGAGCGAGCCACCGCACAGGCCTATTTTGCATGAACGCCCCAACGAGCAAAGGCGTCCGTTACCTCTTGGTCAGAAGCAAACTTCCCCTCATCTGCCTGACGAACGCCTTCCTGAATGGCCTCTATCTGCCAAGACTGTTCGGCCACATATTGCCTTACCGCCTCTGCCACCAACCATGAACGAGAACGTGACGTAGCAGCGGCAAGCTTTTCAAGCTGCGCCTGCGTATCCGTATCCAATCGTGCCGTTACCGTAGACATGGGAATCTCCTTTGTCTTCATTGTGTACATTCAAGTTAAACGTGTCAATAGAACACACAGGAGAAGTGATGCACACCAATCTTACTTCTGGCCTTGACTCTCTTCAACCCACCGACCTTGATGCCGGGCAGGTTTTCAGCGGCAAGCCCTCTGGTACCACGGTCAGGGGCTACGCCGTTCCTTCGGCCTACACCCCGGCTATTGACCCTGACTATATCTTCCATGAATCGAGCCGCGATGTTGTGGTCTGGCTTCTCAACCCACAAGAACCGCTTTACGTATTTGGCCCCACAGGTTGTGGAAAGACCAGCTGCATCAAGCAGCTGGCAGCCAGACTTAACTACCCTGTCTTTGAGGTTATCGGACACGGGCGGCTGGAATTTGCCGACTTGGTTGGTCACCTGGCAGTCAAAAACAGCAACATGACCTTTGAATACGGCCCGCTTGCGCTTGCAATGCGTTGCGGCGCACTTTTGCTGCTGAATGAGATCGACCTGACATCCCCTGAAATTGCAGCAGGCTTGAACAGCGTGCTGGACGGCTCCCCCCTGTGCATAGCGGAAAATGGCGGCGAACTGATTGTGCCGCACCCCTTGTTCCGTCTGGTTGCCACGGCCAATACCAATGGCGGTGGCGATGACACCGGCCTCTACCAGGGCACCCAGCGGCAGAACCTTGCCTGGCTGGACCGCTTTACCATCTGCGAAGTGGGCTACCCTTCTGCCGATGTAGAAAAGAGTCTGCTTGCCCAGCGATTTCCTTCGCTGCCCGAATCGTTGTGCGCCACCATGGTGGACTACGCCAATGAGGTTCGCAAACTGTTCATGGGCGAGTCCTCTACCAGCAATCTGACCAATACCATTGAAGTAACATTCTCCACGCGCAGCTTGCTTCGCTGGGGTGATCTGACCGTTCGTTTTCAGCCGCTGGCCCATCGCGGCATACAGCCCGTCACCTATGCTCTTGACCGTGCTCTGGCTTTCCGCGCAAGCCGTGAAACTCGCGCCATGTTGCATGAATTGGCTCAACGCATGTTCCCGCAACTAGTGGAGACTGAAGGTCTCAACGCTACATCTTCCGATAAATCAATGTAGGAGGTTATAATGACACAACTTGTTTCTGACATCCGCATTCTGGACAACTTGCTGGCCCTCAACCTCAGCGTCAGCTTGTGGTCGGCTCGTTGCAAGATGAGCCAGGAGGACCTGGGCGGTGCAGATCTGCCCCCTGAAGACCTGGCATCTCTGGGATCAAAGCGCATTGCCGACCCGGAAAACCTCAATGTTTTCGGCACGCTCAAGGCCCGCGCCTTCAACTACCTTGACCGTCATGGGGTACGGTTCATGTCTGGCTGGGCCATACCTGAAGAAAAGGCTGGCGAAATCGTACAGGAGCTGCTCAACATCCGCACCGTATTCCAGAAAGAAAAGGAAGCGTTCCTGGCTGGCTACGACCAAAATGTGCAAGCATGGATTGAGAAGCACCATCAATGGGGCGAAATCATCCGCAACTCCATCGTGGGACCGGACTATGTACGCGCCCGAATGGATTTTCGTTGGCAGCTGTACAAGGTAGCTCCTCTGGAACAGCATGCGGACAATACAGCAGTGCTTGAAGCCGGTCTTGCTGAAGAGGTTCACGGTCTTGGTGGTACCCTGTTTGATGAGGTGACCAAGTCGGCTGGCGATATATGGCGCAGGGTTTACCACGGCAGAACGGAAGTGACCCACAAGGCTCTTTCGCCACTGCGAACCCTGCATGCCAAGCTCACGGGCTTATCATTTGTAGAGCCACATGTGGCCCCAGTGGCTGACATCGTGCAGGCTGCTCTGCTGCGCATGCCCAAGAAGGGCAACATCACCGGCACAGATCTGCTGTTGTTGCAGGGTCTGGTTTGCCTGCTCAAGGACAGCGCGGCGCTTGTGGCTCATGCCCAAAAGGTTATTGAAGGATATGGCCCAGCCTCTGTATTAGATGCGCTGCTGGCTGGTCCGAGCATCATAGTTGAACAGGATGACAGCACGATGCAGGCAGATGGTGCTGTTGATGAAGAATATGACGAGCCCATTCTGCCCGACATCACCGAGGCGGACAGCCCGTTGCCGCATCCTGCCATCCCAAGCCTGGGCCTGTGGTAATATCAAAAATTCATTGAATAAGGCTAACGCTATGGCTAGCCTCAAGGAAAGGGAGCTCATGCCACAAGTATCAACCAGACGGACAAGGTTCGCCAGCCAGATGGATACGGACCTCTATGAATGCCTCAAAACAATTGCTCGACAGGAAGGCCGTCCTATTGGGGCAGTTCTAGAAGATGCTACACGAGCATTCATTGAAAATCGCAAGGAAAATATTGCACAGAAGAGCGTACTTGATGCTCTTGATAAAAGCATGATTGAACACGATACGCTTTATAAAAAGTTGGCAAAATGAATCGAACTTACCTCCTGCCCGCAGGGCGACATACTACGGTGGCAAGCGATTGGCGAAATCTTGTAGAAATACAAAACAAACCCAAACAGAAGCCCGGCAGAAATGTCGGGCTTTCTTATTGAGCGGTACCATGATTCGTACAAAAGACGTTCTCAGCTGCCTGCCGCTTGTGGCGTCCATTTTGGGTGATCGCTACGGGGTGCAGGTTCGTATCGGCGGCAAGGAGGCATGCACCAACGGTAAGATCATTCACTTGCCCTCATTGCCTATGGATTGTGAGCCTGAATTGCTGGCACTGGCCAAGGGCTTCACAGACCATGAAGCGGCCCATATACGGTATACAGACTTTGGCGCGCTGAAAGCTGCTACCCTTGACCCGGTAACCTTTCATTTGTTCAACTGCCTTGAGGACTGGCGCGTTGAAAAGAAGCTGTCAGGCATTTTCCCTGGCTGCCGGAAAAACCTGAACTGGTTGATACGACGATTCTTTGTAGAACGAGCACAGCCAAGGGCCGGGGATGATTCCCCGGCCCTTGCGGTTTTAGACTATGTGCTGCTGACGGTGCGAGTCTGGGATGTGGACGAAGTGACCCCGGCACGCCAATACGCGGCAAGCATTATGGTGCAGCATTTCCCCGGTCTGAAAGAGGCTCTGGATGCCATCTTGGTCAAGGTCTACATCCATTGCCCGGATACAGCGGCAGCAGTCGGATATGCTCAACAAATTGCCATGTGCATCCGGCAGTGGGAACCATCACAGCAACGACGCAAGCCCCACGAAAACACCACGCAAAACAAACGAATCCACGGCGAATCACTGCGCAAAGGCAACACAAACCATAAAGACTCTGAGCATTGGGCTACAAAAAAGCCCAACGATTCTACCACGCATATTAAGCGACAGGGGCATCCCGCCCATTCGCCTGAAGCAGTAGCTCCACTGCAGGCCTTAAGCGCTTTACCGCTCAAGGCCCTTTTCCATGCGGAGACGCAGGATCTACCCCAGAACATCGGGGAAATCATGGCCAGTGAGCTTGCCAAATACAGCGTGGAGTCCGCAGGCGACACTCTGAGCGTTGCTGTGGAAGGCATCCGACAAACAGCCCCCTTGCCTGCAGAACAAAAACTGCAAGCACTTCAGGCTAGCATCGCCCTGCGCACACGCCTGCAAGGCTTTCTGCAGGCGCAAACCTACAGACGTTGTATCATTGGGCGCAGAGGCAAACTCCATACCAGTTCTCTGTACCGCCTGCAGGTTGGCAATACTCGTGTTTTCCAAAAAGAATCAGAACAGCGGGGCGTTAACACCGCTGTCCACATCCTGCTGGACGTAAGCGGCAGCATGGCTGGCGCACCGATTAATCTCGCCAATCGGGCCTGCTTTGCCTTGGCAAAGGCGCTGGGGCACATTCGTGGCGTGAATCCGGCAGCGACTGCCTTCCCTGCTACCGCAGGCACGAACTCTGTATTTCCCATCATGCGGCACGGGCAGGCGATGCCAGACTTGTTCGATAGTCGAGCTTCTGGCGGGACACCGTTGGCTGAGGCTTTATGGTGGGTGCTGCAAACCATGCTGCCCCTCAAAGAGCAGCGTAAAATAATCTTGGTTATCACTGATGGCATGCCAGACAATTCGCAGGCTGCAAACAACGCCATAGGGGTGGCGCAAAAACTTGGCTTTGAAGTTTATGGTATTGGCATCAGGAATGAGCACATAACCTTCCTTCTGCCGCACACCAGCAAGGTGGTCAACGACTTGCCCGACCTGGTGCCTGCCATGTTTACCATACTGCAGGTTGCATTACTGAAAGGAGCTAAGAATGACTGAAAATAATCCTGTCAGCAGTCTTGACGCCTCAGCATGGCTTGTCATTGCAATTGCCCTGCTAAAAGCTGCAAAGGCTATTTGGGATGAATTGAAGGATTAAATATTGAGGATTACGCCCAGTAATATGGTATTAATTGGGCCTTACTGGGCATAATCCTTAAGATTTTATCGTCAGCACTCTTGATCTGCTATACCCTAGAACAAATTTGGAAGCATCACACTTGGAGTCTAATTCTCAGGCAGACACTTTTCCTCAAATTATTCCAGCTTTAAAAATAAGCTACGAACTTTGCCTATCAACCACGATGTCAACTTCCATATCGAGCGAAGAATGAACACGCGTGTCCGTCGCTCTAACATAATAATGCGGCGAAACAAGTAGAGGCAACGTCGAGTTTCCTCTCCGGTTCGTTCTGACATCTTAATTAGCTTAGCGGTCGCATTTGCAACTTTACCTCCAATAACTATAGAGAAAAAAATGTAGAACAGCCAACGGTACTGTTTGTCTCGCAGACATACTTGTTCATTTTCAATTAGTTTATCATGAATAGCGCTCAATCTAATAATGTTCGGCACGAGAAGTTCACTTGCCAACGCAATAGGAATCTCAGGTGAGTATGAATTTTTTTCACCATCTAAATTTTCTGGTAAAGCCTCTGCCACGGCAATGGGTGTGGGCTTGCAGCTAGTTGTAATAGAGTATCGCAACGTTCCGTGCCCAAGATCAATCACGGGACACTGTAGGCGATTGTAGGCTGCAATCTCGGTTCGAATTTTACGAATTTCTTCTAGAGACGCGTCGGAGGTACCGTCCCCGTATATTTGAGCAGTAGATTTTGGCGCCAAGCCCGGTAAACATTTAGTGGCACTGGAGTAAGCATAGTCATACAATCGAAACTGAACGGCATTAGCCCATTTACATGAGGGACTAGCGGCATCACCGTTCTTCAAACACCAAGCATCATATAGTTCAACTTGCCGTAAAAGATAAGAACTCGTCTGGCTGATTTTTTCGATAGTTTGATCAAGCTCCCGTCGATGTTGATTCATTTCAGCATCAGCCACAAAAAAAATCCCAGCCAAAATTGCTGCGACACACCACACATGATCGTATGCATGCCAAAAGCCATCTTTAAATGTAAAAATATCAACTAGTAAAATCGTTATGGCCCACCCCGACAGCAGACCGAAAAGAAGCAATGAAACTGTCCCCAAAGGGGCACCAAGTATCCCCGTACCATCAATAGTAAAATTTTTTGGAACCCAACCGGTGCTAGGCCATATATCACAGATCCCCAGCAGCCCAGGCAATATAAGCAAAATGGCGATAGACATTAAGCCGATTTTTCGCTGCAAGACATAACCTGCAAAAAATAGAAGTAGTGAAAGAAAAATCGCATAAATGAACAATACTAAAAAACATGCTAGCGCGACCTCAGGAGGAGTTGGTGCTGATGTAGCACCGGGCATGGGAAGTAGTATGCTTTGGTGCATTCCAAGGCCGCTTAAGTTCTGTGCAATGCTCCAAGCACCGGAAATCAGCATTGTATAATATGGATATAGAAAAAATTTCAACATAAATTTATGATAGTTACAAGTTATTTAAAAAATCCACTGTCAATAATTATATTAATTTATATCTAGATAGCTATTTTTTCAATAACATATTTTTGGGGGGAAGGGCATATTCCAGTATCGATAGGTTGTTGAAGTTGTATGCCGCTGCTATCTAGATTTTCACGTAAGTCACAGCTACTATGGGGTCACAAACGGGGTCACAAGCCTTCGTGGACAAAAAATAAATTACAACGATTTCAGACTGTTGAAATTCCACATATCAAATGGTGCCGAGTCTCCCCTTCATCATCTTTTAAGAGTCGTTACAAGCAACCGCCTGTAACGACTCTTCGTTTGGCTTGTGCCCAGCATAGACACCTTACAAAAACCCGCCTGACCCTCCCGCCAAAAAATATGCCATCGCCAACAACTAGGATGATGACAAAAAATCAACCCCTGCACACCTTAATTGCACAATGTTTCGGTAACGAATCTTGTCCCAAGTGAGCCATACTCTGTCCTCATCGTTCAAAGGTCATAGCCTTCAAGGATTGCTGAAAGGCAAGGTAACTATAGCTTCTCTCCCATAAGAATCAGAAACGACAGAAACCCAATCATCGTCCGGCAGCGTAGCGACCACCTCAGTCAGCACGAGACCTCCGGGGCAGGTCCCTCTGACCCAACTTCAAAAATCACAGATGACGAAAACGAGACAGAAGAGCTGCTTGGACGAGATTGTGAGCATTATCTGGCCAATGGGAACAACACTTGAATCCGTTGCTGCACAACACCAGGGAGTCGGGTTAAGGCCCCCTCCTTCACTCATGCTATGTAGTCTTAATGATCTTTCTGCGCCAAGACGCAGGAACGAAACTGCTGCACCAATGGAGTGGAAAAAGCGGTATTTCAGGCGGGCAAGATTGAATTGGTCTGCTGCGGCCTGATGGCAGTCAGGCCGCAGCAGACCATGACTGAGGAGCTAGCGGAGGAGGCAGGGAAGTTTGGGGTTAAATGTCCAGCCAGGGATAAGCTGCTGCATGGTCACGGAATCGTCACGAGCACCAAGGCACTGCTTTTTATAAAGATCGTGTGCGGCTTCCAGTTGCGCCATATCCAGCTCAATGCCAAGACCCGGCGCATCGGGAACGCGGATATTGCCCTGACGGATGGGCAAGGGTTCCTTGGTCAGGCGCTCGCGCCCTTCCTGCCAGATCCAGTGTGTGTCGATGGCTGTGACCCGGCCCGGGGCGGCAGCGGCAACGTGCGTAAACATGGCAAGCGAGATGTCAAAGTGGTTGTTGGAGTGCGAGCCCCAAGTTAGGCCAAAAGTATCGCACATCTGCGCCACGCGAACAGAACCTTCCAGCGTCCAGAAGTGCGGGTCGGCCAGGGGGATATCCACCGACTGCAGCATGATGGAGTGGGACATCTGCCGCCAGTCTGTGGCAATCATGTTGGTTGCCGTGGGGATGCCCGTGGCACGGCGAAATTCTGCCATAACCTCGCGGCCAGAAAAGCCTTGTTCCGCCCCACATGGATCTTCCGCATAGGCCAGCACGTCCTTGGCTGCGCTGCAAACCCGCACGGCTTCTTCCAGCGACCATGCACCATTGGGGTCAATGGTCACACGCGCCTGCGGAAAAGCCTTTGCAATGGCTGCGGTGGCTTCAATTTCCTGCTCTGCACTCAGCACGCCGCCCTTGAGCTTGAAGTCTTCAAATCCGTAAACATCGTGCGATGCCTGGGCAAGCCGGGCGATACTTTCAGCGGTGATAGCCTCCTGGTTGCGCAGACCATACCAGCTGTCTTCGCCCTCGTTTGAGCGGTCGTAAGAAAGATTAGTCTTTTCTTTGTCCCCAACATAGAACAGATATCCCAGCACCTTGACCGTGTCGCGCTGCTGACCATCACCCAGCAGGGCCGCCACGGGAAGGTTAAGAAACTTGCCCAGCAAATCCAGCAGGGCAGCTTCGATGGCTGTTACCGTATGGATGGTCGTGCGCAGGTCAAAGGTCTGCAATCCGCGACCGCCAGCATCCCGCTCGGCAAACCGAGTGCGAACCGTGCGCAGGATGTTGCGGTAATCGCCAATGCCTTTGCTCACAACCAAGGGGATGGAGTCTTCCAGCGTCTGCCGTATTTTTTCTCCGCCCGGCACTTCACCAATGCCGATATTGCCAGTATTATCCGTAAGAACAACAACATTTCTGGTAAAGTATGGCCCGTGCGCACCGCTGAGGTTCAGCAGCATGCTGTCGCGTCCTGCAACAGGGTACACCTTCATATCTGTAACGCGGGGAGATTCAATATTCATGGCAATTCCTTATGTATGGAGTTTGCATATTATTTCCGGATATGGCCTGTGAGTAGATTGCTATTATGTAATGGGGGCCGGATTGAACAGGGCCAGATCATTGTAAAGCCCCCATCGGTCGGTGCAGGTCTGGCGTTTTCCGCTGGCAACATCAAGAATCATATTGAACAGATCCTCGCCGCACTGATCAATGCTGCTAGCTCCGGTTGCAATACCGCCAGCGTCAAAATCCATCAGGTCGTGCCAGCGCCGTGCCAGTTCGGTGCGCGTTGCCACTTTGATTACTGGCACTTCACGCAACCCGTATGGTGTGCCGCGGCCAGTAGAAAAAATGTGCAGATTCATGCCCGCCGCCAGTTGCAGCGTACCGCAAACAAAATCAGATGCGGGGGTTGCGACATAATAAAGGCCAGCGGCATTTTGCGGCAACTGCTCACCCGGCGAGACAACCCCAACGATGGGAGCACTGCCAGACTTGATCAACGAGCCCATGGCTTTTTCGGTAATATTGTTAAGGCCGCCCTTTTTGTTGCCCGGCGTGGTATTGGCGCTGCGGTCAACACCACCGGCGGCAAGATAATCATCATACCAGCGCATTTCGCGTATGAGGCCCTGCGCCACCTCCGTCGAGGCCGCACGCGCCACAAGCTGATCTATGCCGTCGCGCACTTCTGTTACTTCTGAAAAAAAGGCCGTACCCCCGGCGCGCACAATACGGTCAGCCGCAGCCCCAAGGGCCGGATTGGCCGTAATGCCCGAAAAGGCGTCTGACCCACCGCACTGCATGCCCACGCGCAAGCCGGAAGCAGGGCATGCTTCACGCTTCCGCTTGTCCATCAGCTCCAGCCTGCGGCGCATGGCATCCAGCAGAGCATCCAGCATGGATTCAAAGCCGTGGTATTGCTCGTCCTGAAGGCATACGGTTTCAGGGGTATTGCTTGGCATAAGCTTTTCTGGTGTCAGCTTTTCACAGCCAAGGCTGCACAGCAAAGGCATGCCGCCAAAATTGGGATTACGCAGAATATTGCGCAAGGTGCGGATGGGAATGGGCGCAGCGGGCGCATCAATGGCCACGCCGCAACCATAGATATGATTGATGGCTACGATATCGTCGACATTGGGATAGCGGGGCAACAGCTCTTGCCGGGCCCGCTGTACGGCAACATCAAGCACGCCTGCGGCGCACTGAACGCACGCGCCGATAGCAAGAATATTACGCGTGCCGAAGGTTCCGTCATCGTTGCGGTACCCCTGAAAACTGCGGCCTTCAAGCGGCGAAAAAGCCGGGAAGCTGCGCGGGCAGTATACCAGATGATCCAGCTCTGGCGGTTCGGGCATGCGCATGCGCTGCTCCGAAACCCACATGCCAGCCTGAATGTCCTCAAGCGCATACCCAATGGTTACACCATAGCGGCGCACCACCTGCCCGCTGGCAATGTCAGCCAGCGCGACCTTGTGCCCTTGGGGAATATGTTCCTTGAGGACAGGGCCGTTGACCAGGGCCGCCCCTGGCGGAAGCCCGTCATCGTTAACAATTACAGCAACATTGTCGTCGGGATGAATGCGTACACATAACCCCGGAGTTGCGTTGCTTTGGTTCATGGCGTTCCTCTGCATCCTTGCGGAAAAACCGCAGTTGACTGAGCTGTTCCAACAGAAACCGCCCGTCTCGCCTCTGCCACACGCATTTTCACATACAGCAAGAGACATGCCACAGAGCCATGATACCGATTTTACACAACAATACGGAACATCTAAATAGCTATTGCTCTCAGTGCGACACAAAAACGCAACAAAACATGCAACATCCCGCACCACAAAACACTACAACGCGACATTTTGTAGCATTGCACCACAAATATGCAACACATGGACAAACTACCCACTCAGCCCAATCAACCAAACAGCCAAAATGGCTTACTCAATATTCAGGCGACGCATTTTTCTGTACAGCGTACTGCGGTGCAAACCCAGCACGGCGGCTGCCTTGCCATGTCGTCCACCACAGCGGTAAAGGGCGGCTAAAATCTGCGCCCTTTCATCTGCCGGGCTTGGATCATCAGCAAACGGCACACGGTAGCGTTGGCCTGCCCCCATTATGGGGGCAGGCTGCTGGTTACCGTAGACCAAAGGATGCGCGGCAGCTGGCTGCACGGCATAGCCGAGTTCTTGGCTATCGGCTGGCAACGCCTGCCCGGAATGTTCCGGGTACTGCCAGGTATTGTCTGCCCTGCCAGGCGTTGCCGCAGCCAAAGCATCTGGCGGCTGGGCAGAACTGCTGTTTTGGGCAGACCATCCGCCTCCATGCACCGAGGGCATCACTGGCGCGCCGCCGGGCCATGCCACTGCACAGGGCCGACCAGATGCAACATCTCCCGTGTCGTCCAGAGCAAAGACCTGACGTAGCATGGAAGCCGTAATGGTTTTGCCGCGCTGCCCAACCATAAGGCATTCCAGCACGTTATAGAGTTCACGCACATTTCCTGGCCAGGGGTGTTCTTCCAGCACCTCATAGGCCTCAGCTGTGCAGCGTTTTTCATAACCATGCCGCACAGCAAGCGCCCGCAAAAGGTCTTCTGTAAGCAGCCGGACATCTCCCTTTCTTGCGCACAGGGGTGGCAGGCGCAGCCGCAGCACACGCAAACGGTAGTACAGATCACGCCGAAAGCTACCCTCGGCCACCATTGCTCCCAGATCTCTATTGGTGGCGGCTATGATCCGGACATTCACGGGCAGATACTTGTCGCCACCGAGGCGCATGATGCTGCGCTCCTGCAAAAACCTGAGCAGGCGCACCTGGCCGTAATGATCCATTTCAGAAACTTCATCTAAAAAAAGCGTGCCGTTGTGGGCCATTTCTATCAGGCCAATCTTGCCTTTGCGGTTGGCACCGGTAAATGCGCCTTCTTCGTAACCAAACAGCTCCGACTCCAGCAACGAGGGCGGCAAGGCGGCACAGTTAACCGCCACAAACGGCCCGTTGGCCCAGGGGCTGGCGTTGTGGATGGACTGCGCAAAAAGCTCCTTGCCTGTTCCGCTTTCTCCATAAATCAGCACTGTTGCATCAGACGCGGCAAAACTTGTTGCCAGGCGCTTTGCCTCACGCAGCACGGGCGAACGCCCTGCAATGTCATTGAACCGGTGGATTGCATTAAGCCCCTTGGCTGTCTGCATTTTACGCAGCCTGGCGTCCATTTGCAGAACGCGGTTTGTCTCGTGCATGACAACCATGAACGATGGCGCCGAGCTATCAATGTTACCCGGCATGGGGCTGAGCGTCACAAGAGCGGTTGTGCTGCCAAAGCTGACGACCTCTTCATAACTTTGGTCAAGATTGCCTTCCATCGGCTGAAACTGTGGGAAACATTCATAAAAACTTTTCCCTACCAGGCCATTGGCCTCCAGGCCCATCATGTCGGCGGCAGCGGCATTGGCGTGACAGATGGAGCCTTGGTTGTCCACATGCAGCAGGCCATCCTTGATGCTGTTTACAAGCATGCGCAGGCTGGCGGAACGGCTATGCTCGAGCTGAATGCTGTAGCGAACCTTGAGGGCCTCTTCCAGCGCGCCGCGCACACTGGCGGGATTGGAAAACAGTTTGACCGTGGGCAGGCCCAGCTCCTTGGATATCCTGCACGTCCATTCCCCGCCTACCACCACATCCAGCCCGTCTTTGACGGCTTTTTCCAGCGTGCTTGTGATGTCGGATTCGTTCCCCGCAATCTTGTACAGGTGCATTTCCACGCCCAGAACCTTCGCAAACAGGTCAATATTCTCTTCCATATTGCGAAAGGTGAACATGGCAATGCGCGGCCGCTTGAGACCAGTGATGCGCTTTGCCTCAAAAATAGCGTGACTCAGTTCATACGAAGTGAGTGGAATAGTAATAACCGGTAAAACAATGCCGCATGAATTGAGCATTTCTGCCGTACCGCCACGCGAAACTACGCAGGAAAAATTTCTGCGTTCCATGTCAAAGGCAACACCTACGGCATCTTTCAGATTTGCCCTGTGCACCTCTATTTTGTTGCCAATTCCCATTTCAGCAATAACGCCTGTAACAACACTGTATAGTTGTTCCATGGGGGCAATAAAACCTATGGGCAGTTCCTGCATACGACACCTCTGCAACATTTTGTTGCGGTTAACACATCAAATCGTTGCAAACATGTTCCATTCTCGCGAATTTCGCAAGCAGACATGTTCAGCGACACAACTAACAATGCGGCATATCGAATTATTTTTATTATTGGCAAAGCCTTTGCTTCTACTCTTGCCAATATCGTTCGGGCGCAACGGTGTGCGCCACCAGCAGGTTTAATCTCAACAACGGAGCCTTGCATGCAAAGATTTCAACCCAAGGGCATTATCCCCGCCCTTGTTACGCCATTTACCCCCGACGGCAAACGCATTCAGGCCGATTCTCTTAAAAAGCTCATAAATTTTCAGATAGACAATGGAATGCACGGCATTTTCGTTTCAGGCAGCCAGGGTGAAGCTTGGGCGCTTTCTTTTGAAGAACGCGTGGAACTTATGGAAATGACCGTTGATTTCGTGGCTGGGCGTGTGCCCGTATACGGCGGCACCGGCTGCATCACCACAGAAGAAACGGTGCGCCTCACCCAGGAGGCCAAGAGAGTAAAAGTGGACGTGGTTTCGGTTATCACGCCCTTTTTTATCACTCCCTCGCAGGACGAACTGTACGAACATTACAAGGCTGTGGCTGCCGTGGGTATTCCCACCATGCCCTACCCCAACTTTGCCCGTACGCAGGTCAGGTTCCTGCCCTCGTTGCTTTCTCGCCTGATGGAATTTGACACCATTGTGGGCATCAAGGACAGCAGCGGCGACCTGTCGCTGGGGCTCAGCTATCTGCGGGCAGTTGAAGGCAAAAACTGCAGCGTGCTTATCGGACGCGACACACTTATCTACGCGGGCCTCGTTTACGGCGCTTCCGGCGCGATTGCCGCAGGCGGCAACGTTGCCCCCCGCCTCATGTCGGGCATCTACAACGACTTCCAGAAAGGCAACCTCGATGCTGCCATGGCTGCCCAGTCCGCAATCGAACCCTTGCGCGTGGCCTTTGATCTGGGAACATTCCCGGTTGTGGTCAAGGAGGCCCTGAACATGATGGGATTTGAAGTCGGCCCGTGCCGCCGCCCCATCGGCCCCCTCACCGAACCCATGCGGCAACGCCTGCGGGAAGTGCTGGACAATCTGCCCACCTGCTAATTTACTGAATACTCAGGAGGAAATATGAAAACTATCGGCTTTATCGGCCTTGGCATCATGGGTAAGCCCATGGCGAAAAATCTTATCAAGGCCGGGTACGACCTTGTAGTTTACAACCGTCCCTCGGATGCAACTGCGGCCTTAGCAGAATGCGGCGCAAAGGTGGCCAGTTCTCCTGCCGAAGTGGCCGCCCAGGTTGATATGGTCATTACCATGTTGCCCAACTCTCCGCACGTCAAAGAAGTTGCCCTGGGCGAAAACGGCATTGCCGAAGGCGCCCGCGCTGGCCTTCTTTATGTGGACATGAGTTCCATTGACCCCCTCGTGGCCCGCGAAGTCAGTGCAGGGATTGCCGCCAAAGGCGTGGTCATGCTCGACGCACCCGTGAGCGGTGGCGAACCAAAGGCCATTGACGGCACGCTGTCTGTAATGGTTGGCGGCCCCAAGGATGCTTTTGACAAGGCAGAACCCGTGCTCAAGAGCATGGCCGCCTCAGTGGTTCATACCGGCGACATTGGCGCTGGCAACGTGACCAAGCTGGCCAATCAGGTCATTGTGGCTCTTAACATTGCCGCCATGTCTGAAGCGCTGGTGCTGGCAACCAAGACAGGTGTTGAGCCGGAACTGGTGTTCAAGGCCATCCGGGGCGGTCTTGCTGGCTCCACGGTGCTTGATGCCAAGGCCCCCATGGTGCTTGACCGCAACTTCAAGCCCGGTTTCCGCATCGAACTGCACATCAAGGACCTGCAAAACGCCCTTGATACCTCGCACGCCGTTGGCGTGCCCCTGCCTCTTACGGCGGCAGTCATGGAAATTATGCAGGCCCTGCGCGTTGACGGCAAGGCGGGCGACGACCACGGCGGCCTGATCCAGTACTATGAAAAAATGGCTGGCATCACTGTAAAACGCTAGCAGCAAGGCAGCCACCGACATACGCAGGGGAGCCGCATTCAGCGGCTTCCCGCTGGCTGCCCCCTGCGTGAACATACCCCTTGACCACTCTGCACACATGGGGAGCATTGATGAGCGAACCCTTCCGCAGTGACCTGACTGCAATCTTTCAGGCGGGAGTAGCCGCCGTATCGCCCGATCAGGCCATTTTGTCCCACCTGCATACGGATGGAGACAGGCTTTGCATTTGTGGACGCAATTACGACCTGAGCCAGGGGCATGTGATTGTGCTGGGTGCGGGCAAGGGGGCAGCCCCAATGGCCATGGCCCTGGAAAACATGCTGGGTGGTCGCATTGATAACAGCCTTGTGGTGGTCAAATACGACCACGGTCTACCCCTTGAACATATAAAGCTTGCCGAAGCGGCGCACCCGGTTCCCGACGAGGCTGGCGCAAACGCAACACGACAAATGCTGCAACTTGCCCAGGCCGCCGGACCCGAAGATATTGTCATATGCCTGATTACGGGTGGGGCCAGTGCCCTCACACCGGCCCCCGTATCAGGCGTAACCCTGAACGATCTGCGCGCCCTCACCCTTGCCATGCTTGATTGTGGCGCGACAATCCACGAAATCAACACCCTGCGTAAGCACCTTTCGCAGTTCAGCGGGGGGCGTCTTGCCCAGGCTGCCGCACCCGCAAAGGTGGTGGCGCTTATCGTATCAGACGTGGTGGGCGACAACCTCGATGTCATCGCCTCTGGCCCCACCGCGCCAGATGACTCAACATTCGACGACTGCATGAAAATCATTGCCCACTATGGCCTGGCGGAAAGCCTGCCTGAAACGGTAATGTCGCATCTCCAGCAGGGGTGTATTGGTAAGCAGCCAGAAACGCCCAAGTCTGCCAACCCTGTTTTTGACAACGTGCAGATGGAACTGGTGGCCACCAACAGCCTGGCTCTCGAAGCGGCGGCTGCGCAGGCACGCAACCTGGGGTATACGCCCCAGATCCTTACCACCTGCATGACCGGCAATGCAGAAAACCGCGCCCGCGAGCTTGTTGCCCAACTGCGCAACGCTCCAGCCGGAACCTGCCTTCTGGCTGGCGGCGAATGTACCGTGCAGATAACAGGACAGGGCAAGGGCGGACGCAATCAGCACATGGCTCTTGCCGCTTCGCTGTTACTGGAAGGGGAAAGCAGCCTTGCTGCCCTTTTTGCGGGCACGGATGGTACAGACGGTCCCACCGACGCGGCTGGTGGTTTTGCCCTGTCGCAAACTGCTGCGCGCATCCGCAGCCAGGCCTCACCAGATGCCCTGCTGCACAACAACAACAGCTATGAGGCTTTGGCCCTTGCCGGTGATCTGTTTATTACCGGCCCAACACGCACCAATGTTATGGATATGGCCATTCTTGTTTCTGGCAAACCATAACTTTTTTGAATTTAGGGAGTTAGGATCAAGGAAACGACTGAAGGTAACCAGGACATGACGCCACACGCAATCCGTCACTGTCTCCGCCTCATCTCTGGGTTTTAGCAATTGTGCCTCCAACTCAAGGACGACACCATGAATTCCCAAGTTTCCACCTCGACTGAAAAACGAACCAACGTACGTTGGCTTATTGTAGTTATTCTGTTCATTATCACGGCCATCAACTACGGTGACCGCGCCACCATATCCATTGCTGGTAGCCCCATGGCCAAGGAACTTGGCATGGATTCGGTAGATATGGGCTATATTTTTTCTGCCTTTGGCTGGGCCTATGTGATCTGCCAGATTCCCGGCGGCTGGCTGCTTGACCGCTTTGGCTCCAAAAAAGTTTATTTCTTCAGCATATTTTTCTGGTCGCTGTTTACCCTGTTACAGGGCACGGTGTGGATGTTCAGCGCAGGCTGGGCCTTTCTGGCAATCTTTTGCCTCAGATTTTGCGTTGGCGCGGCAGAATCGCCTTCTTTCCCCGGCAACAGCCGCATTGCGGCGGCGTGGTTCCCTGCGCAGGAACGCGGCACGGCTGTTTCCATTTTCAATTCAGCCCAGTATTTTGCCACAGTAATTTTTGCCCCCATCATGGGCTGGCTGACCCACACCTTTGGCTGGCACTACGTGTTCATTTTCATGGGCAGCATCGGCATTGTGGGCAGCATTATCTGGCTTTATTTCATCCATGATCCCAAGGATCATCCCAATGCCAACAAGGCTGAAATCGACTACATCACCGCTGGCGGCGCGCTGGTCAGCATGGATCAGAAAAAGCCCGGTGTCAGCAACCAGGGCCCCAAACTCTCCTACATCAAGCAGCTTATTCAGTCGCGCATGCTTATGGGTGTATGTCTTGCACAGTACTGCATCAACGCGCTGACCTTCTTTTTCATCTCGTGGTTCCCGGTATACCTGGTGCAGGAACGCGGCCTTGATATCCTCAAGGCGGGCATCTATGCCGCCATCCCTGCTGTCTGCGGCTTTGCAGGCGGTTTGCTGGGCGGCGTCATGTCTGACTTTATTCTGCGCAAGACCAAATCCCTCACCCTTGCCCGCAAAACCCCCATCGTTCTTGGCATGTTGCTTTCCATGGTCATTCTGGCCTGCAACTACACTGATTCCATTGTGCTGGTGGTTTTCTTCATGGCAATTTCCTTCTTTGGCAAGGGAATTGGCGCTCTTGGCTGGGCTGTACTTGCAGACTCTGCCCCTAAGGAAATCAGCGGCCTTACCGGCGGCGTTTTCAACATGTGTGGCAACATCTCCAGTATTGTTACGCCCATCGCTATTGGCTACATCATCAAGTCCACCGGCTCGTTCAAGATGGCCCTGGTCTTTGTGGCAGTGCACGCGGCTATCGCCGTTGTGAGCTACCTGTTCATCGTTGGCAAAATCCAGCGCCTTGAGCTGAAGAAGGAAAATGAACCGGCCCCTGCTCAAACCGTGCCGCAGGAGAGCTAATATGGCCGGGCAAACTCCACGCATTACAGAAATGCGCGTTATCCCGGTAGCCGGGTATGACAGCATGCTTTTGAATATTGGCGGCGCGCATCACCCGTATTTTACCCGCAACCTGATCATTCTGCGGGACAATACAGGGCATCAGGGGGTGGGCGAAGCCCCCGGTGGTGAAACTATCCGCCAGACGCTGGAGAGCTTCCGCGATCTGGTTGTGGGCAAAAGCCTCGGGCAGCTCAAAAACACGGTGTATCAGGCGCACACCAACCATCAGGCCGCTGACTTTGACACCTTTGGCAAGGGTGCCTGGACGTTTGAACTGCGGGTCAACGCGGTTGCGGCTCTTGAAACGGCGCTTTACGACCTGCTTGGGCAGTTCATGGGTGTTCCCGTTTGTGATCTGCTTGGCCCTGGCCGTCAGCGCGATGCCATAACTGTGCTCTGCTACCTGTTTTATATTGGTGATGCCGGCAAGACCGACCTGCCATATCCCGCAGCCGAGAACGGGCACGACTGGTACGACCTGCGTCGCAAAAAAGCAATGGATACGGCCTCGGTTGTCCGTCTGGCCGAGGCGGCACACGACAGATACGGGTTCGAACACTTCAAGCTCAAGGGCGGCGTACTGCCCGGAGCAGAAGAAATTGAGACTGTGCACGCCCTGCACCAGGCCTTTCCGCAGGGGCACATCAACATTGACCCCAACGGTGCGTGGACACTGGATGAATCCATTGCCCTGTGCAAGGGTCTGCGCGGCGTGCTGACCTATGTGGAAGACCCCTGCGGTGCAGAACAGGGATTTTCCGGCAGGGAGATCATGGCAGAATTCCGGCGGGGCACAGGCCTGCCGGTTGCCACCAACATGATTGCCACAAACTGGCGCGAAATGTGCCATGCAGTCATGCTGCAATCCGTAGATATTCCTTTGGCAGACCCCCACTTCTGGACGCTTTCGGGCGCGGTGCAGGTTGCAGAACTGTGCGCAAACTGGGGGCTTACATGGGGCTGCCATTCCAACAACCACTTTGACGTGTCGCTTGCCATGTTTACCCATGTGGCCGCCGTTGCGCCCGGTACCCCCACCGCCATTGACACCCACTGGATATGGCAGGAAGGGCAGCACCTTACCCACAACCCCCTGCAAATAGAAAAGGGCCAGATTCGCGTGCCAGACGCCCCCGGCCTTGGGGTAGAACTGAACATGGACATGGTTGAACAGGCTCACGCCCTGTATAAAAGCATGCCCGCGGGTGGCCGCAATGATGCCCTTGCCATGCAATACCTTATTCCCGGCTGGACATTTGACCGCAAACGGCCAGCCCTGGTGCGCTAGTCAGACCGGCATCACAGCCTACAGACAGAGAACACAATGAAGACAAAAATTGTAGCCACCATCGGCCCCGCATCCAAAAGCCCTGAAAAAATCCGTGAGCTTGCAGAAGCTGGAGTCAGCATTTTCAGGCTCAACTTCTCACACGGCAAGGCCGAAGACTTTGTGGACATTATCAGCCACATTCGCCTGGCCGAAAGCCAGTGCGAACGCTCGCTGACAATCATGCAGGATCTTTCCGGTCCCAAAATCCGCCTGGGGGGTCTGCGCGTCAACAGCATACAGGTTACCAAGGGTATGCATCTGCTGCTTGGCCCGTCAGAATTGCAGGATGCCCAGCCAGAGACGGTCAGTTATCTGCCTTTTGACCACCAGGCCATCATGGATAGCCTTGAACCTGGCGACATCATGGTTCTGGCTGACGGCGGGTTACAATTTACGGTTCTGCAACGCCAAAGCAACGGCCTTGTGGTGCTGGAAGCCAACAACTCTGGCGTAGTCACGTCCCGCAAGGGGCTGGCGCTGCCCGGCAAGGCCACTACGCTTCGGGCACTTACCGATAAAGACAAGCGGGATCTTGCGGCAGGGCTCAAGCTGGGCGTTGACGCCGTGGCCATTTCTTATGTGCAAACGGCAGATGACGTGCGCGAAGCCAAGGAGCTGATTGCTGCCGAGGGACGCAATGTACCCGTGGTTGTAAAGCTTGAGCGGCGCAATGCCGTGGATAACCTGCAAGAGATTCTTGCGGAGACAGATATGGTCATGGTAGCGCGCGGCGACCTTGGGGTAGAATGCCCCCTGCCGCAGCTGCCGGGACTGCAAAAAAGCATTATCAGCGCCTGCAACAAGGCGGCAAAACCCGTCATTGTTGCTACGCAGATGCTGCTTTCCATGCTCAATTCCCCCGCTCCAACACGCGCGGAAACAACAGATGTGGCCAATGCCGTGCTTGATGGCGCAGACTGCGTTATGCTGTCTGAAGAAACTGCCATGGGCAATTTCCCTGTAGAAACTGTGCGCTATATGAGCGAAATAACAACACAGGCTGAAGCTCTGCTGCTGGCAAACCGCCAACTGGTTGAACCGGGACGCGACAAGGGGATTTCTCAATTCCTTGGGTACTCGGCCTGCCTGCTGGCAGACAAGGCCAGCGCTGCCGCCATAGTTGCCCACAGTATCACGGGGGCCGCAGCACGGTTGGTTTCAAGCTGCAAGCCCTCGCAACAGATATATGCTATCACCCATGATCCTGAATCCATGAAGGGGCTGAACTTCTCATGGGGGGTGACCCCCGTGTTGATGCCGCAGTCTGCTTCTGAAGAAAGCCACCTTGCCAGGGCACAACGCTTTGTGGCCGAACTGGACAGCATACCAGAAGGTTCCTGCGCTGTTATCACCGCAGGCCAGAATGCCGGTTCGTCCAGCGCCCCCAAAGGCACAAACCTGGTCAAGATATTCTGGAAGTAGCCGCTCCACGGCCCCTTTATTCACGCAAAACGCCCCAGCCCTCCAAACCTGCTCAACCCCAATTTTACAGGGTGGCGGGGGTGGATGGCTGGGGCGATCCTTATTGCACACTCTTTGGCGCACATCAGTCGGCCTGCCGGTTGATGCCAACTGCAAATCCGCCGCAGTATACACGCAGGTTTCAAAGCAGTGGCATCTTTATGCCCACATCCCTGTTCAACACCGAGCTTCACCCCATACATATTTGTTGGGGCACTTGTTTGCCATTGGCATAGATGCCTTTGCGGCAAACCAGCTGAATGAAACGTTTGTGCAGAGCTGGCGGCATCATGGATGTACATTTTTACGCATGAGCTTGTACACTTCAAACCATCCGACACTCGCTGCACCAGCCAGCAGGCAAAAGCCGAAATCCTTTGGCTCCAGTGCATTTAAATGGAGGAGGATGCGGAGCACTGGGACGTTGAGCACCAGAATCAGCATCACCGTCGCGCCTCCCAATATCCACCACAGCACGGCGTTTGGCTCCTTGAACATGGTGACGATGGTGCGGTTCCATGAGCGGTTGGTCATTATCAGCGCAAGATTTGCAAAAACCAAGGTGGCAAAAACAAAGGATCGCCTGGTATCATCCAGCGGCTGCCCCTGCATACCCGCCACCCAGAACATGAAAAATATCGAGGCCAGTACAAAGAGCCCCTGCATCAAGCTGATGCTTACCACTCGCGCGTTAAAGAGCTGCTCATCCGGCTTGCGTGGTGGGCGAAGCATAACGTCTTTTTCAGCACCTTCTGACTCAAAGATGAGCGAACAGGCTGGATCGATTATAAGCTCAAGAAAAACGATGTGCACAGGCAGCAGCATGAGTGGCAAGTCGGCAACGAATACCGGGGCCATTGAAAGCCCAGCAATGGGCACATGAATGGCCACTGTGTAGGCAACGGCCTTTTTGATATTGTCGTATATGCGGCGACCGAGGCGGATGGCCTGCACAATTGAAGAAAAATCGTCATCAAGCAGTATCAGGGCCGAGGCTTCGCGTGCCACATCCGTGCCGCGTCCGCCCATGGCAATGCCTATGTGCGCCGCTTTGAGGGCAGGGGCATCGTTCACGCCGTCCCCGGTCATGGCAACAACCTCGCCGCTGGCCTTGATGGAGTTCACCAGGCGCAGCTTCTGCTCTGGCACCACGCGGGCAAACACGTCAACATCCCTGATGCGCTGCGTAAGTTCCTCGTCGCTCATGGCGGCCAGCTCTGGCCCGCCAATAACCTTGATACCCTCCCCGGGCACACCGCGCAGCCCAATCTGCCTGGCAATGCTTTGGGCAGTAGTTGGGTGATCGCCGGTAATCATGATCACCCGAATCCCCGCCGTGTAGCATTCCTGAATCGTTGCAGGAACGGTGGGACGGATGGGATCCTCAAGGCCGACTAACCCCAAAAATTCGAAAGCAAAATCATGCTGATCGTCGGGCAAAGAAACTTCGGGCAAAGCAGGCTGGGATACGGCTGCCGTGGGCCAGATGGCCCGGGCAACACCCAGCACACGCAGCCCCCCGCCCGCCATCTTGTTAACCTGAGCGGTTATGGCGCTTCGTTGCTCTTCATCAAGATGGCACAGATCAGCGATGGCCTCGGGGGCTCCCTTGGTGGCAACTACCAGGTTTTCAGCGTCAGCCACGCGCCATACATGGGACACGGCCATCAACCTGGAGGAAAGTGGATAGTCGCGCACCATCTCCCATTGATCATGCCCATGTTCGGTCTTGTTCAGATATTCGTCACCCATCTGATGCAGGGCGCGCTCCATGGGGTCGAAAATTTCCTTTTTGCTCGCCAGCACCCCGTATTCCAGCAACGGATGAAACATTTCGGACATCGCTGCACCTTGGCGGGCAACAAAGGTCTGGCCGCCTGCATATAGCTGGCGAACGGCCATGCGGTTGAGAGTGAGAGTGCCGGTCTTATCCGTGCAAAGCACGGTTGCTGATCCCAGCGTTTCTATGGCAGGCATGCGCCGGGTGAGCACGTGGCTGCGAGAAATTCGCCACGCTCCCATGGCCAGAAAAACGGTCATGATGACGGGAAACTCCTCTGGAAGCACGGCCATGGCCATAGCTATGCCCGCCAGTGTCGCCTGCGCCCAGCTCTGCGGTGTGTTGCCTCGTGTAAGGGCATAAGCCACGATGGTAACAGCGCACAGGGCAATCCCGATGCCAGCAAGGTGCTTGACCAAGCGGCCCGTTTCGGTCTGAAGTGGCGTCTTTGCCTGTTCGATGGACTGGAGTGCCCGGCCTATCTTGCCAAGCTCCGTATTCGCCCCGATGGCCACCACCTCGGCCAAACCCTGCCCTCGTGTAATGAGCGAGCCAGAATAAACTTCTGGAAGGTCATCACCACCGGGCTTGCCTTTCCAGGTGGCATTCTGTGAGCTTGATTTGCGCACAGGCACAGATTCGCCAGTAAGCAGAGATTCATCCACCGTCACGTTGAGCGCGTAGCGCAGCACCGCATCTGCAGGAACCCGATCACCCTCTGAAAGCAGAATCTGATCACCCCGAACCACCTCGCGCCCGGCGATACGCCGCTGCGTGCCTGCGCGAATAACCAGGGCGCGCGGGCTGGAGAGATCGCGCAGCGCGTCTAGGGCACGTTCTGTTCGCCGCTCCTGAATGATGGTAATACCTATGACCACAAAAACAAAAGCCAGGAGCATAAGTGCGTCCGACAGTTCGCCCATGAGCAGGTACAAACTGCCGCACCCCACCAGAAGCAGAAACATTGGTTCCCGCATGACCTCAAAAGCGATGGAGAGCACGCCACGCTTGGCCTCCTGAGGTATCTCGTTGAAACCTTCACTCTGCTGCCGAAGGGTGGCCTCGGCCTCGCTCAGACCTGTGGCGCGAGAGGGATCAAATTGCATCAGCGTCATGGGCTCATTGCCCTCCTGGAGGTGTTTCGCGGTAGCCGGTGTGCCTTTGGCTGGTGCCAAGACTACCCTTACCCTTCTGACCTCAAAAGTCGACAGAACATGACTTGCCCCAGTACTCTGGCTACTTTTTGGGCTTCTTGGGGCATATTTTGCCTTTCAGGCTGCCATCAACATGCGCCTGCCGCCAGACTCCAACTGCCATGCTGGACACACTTACCGAAAAAACAATGGAGACGTTTGTTGCTGCCGCACAGATATGAATCACAACACCGGGTTTAAGGGCAGCCAAGCGGCGGCCTTTAAACATTCATGGAGACAATTGCAGGGAACAGGCGGGCGCAGGGAAGGATTGCGGGCCATAACCAGGCAAAGGTTGCTTGTATTGGGTGGTAGCAAGCAATATTACCAAGGTGGGTTCAATCCACAGTGCACGTAGGGCCCAACGCCTGATGCGAATAGCCGACGTTGCCACAAACTTGATTACAGACAATCCTCGCCGTCAACACATAAACTGTATGCCCGACTACGTTTCAGTTTTCTGAATAGTGTAGATCTGTTGATCTGAAATAACTGCGCTGTTTTGTTGAATGAGCCATAATGCTGCACGTCCTTGGCATACGGAATGAACACATCACGTACCTGCTGCCGCACACCAGCAAAGTGGTCAACTATCTGCCTGATCTGGTGCCTGCCATGTTTGCCATACTGCAGACTGCATTACTGAAAGGAGCTAAGAATGGCTGAAAATCCCCCTGCGCACAATCTTGATGCCTCAGCATGGCTTGTCTTGCAATCGCCCTGCTAAAAGCTGCAAAGGCTATTGGGGACGAATTTAAGGATTAACTATTGACGATTATGCCCAGCATTGTGGTACCGATCTGGCCTTGCTGGGCATAATCTTCCGTTAACATGGCAAGCTAGGGAATTTCGTAAAAGGTTGCATCCGAGATAACAGGCTGGCGGCACAGATCGACAACGCGAACTCCAGCCTCAGCTTGCCGCTATGTCAGGAACACTAACTTTTCAATACCATACCTTTCGGTGGGAGGGTCAAATTTAATTGGATCCGGGATCTTTTCGCCTCCCAGTTCTGGCAAACTCCAACGGGAACACCGTCAGGCAATGGGACAAGATCGATCCACAAAAAAAGGTGGTCGGTCCCTGACGTGGAGAAGGGACCGACCAGTGGAGGAAGTCGCCATCAACTCATTATGCGGGGCAAACACATGTTAACTTGATGGCGTTATTCCCCATGCGCATGGACATGGAGAAAATTGGAGAAAGAAAATAAACCAAACAAAGGCAGCCTACTTCGCGTCATGACCTCTTAAGGAGAGGACTTTTCAGATCATGCCACAAGCTGATCAGGCTTTTGGGTAGTCCGCTGAGTTACATGGTTCTTCAAGTCGGATTCGCCCAGAATCATATATGTGCGTTCTTCTTCAGAAATGGCATGTACGGCTTTGTAGCGTACGATATAAAAACAAACTCCCAATACCGACCAAGCGACCAATACATGCCATGATTCGGGTCCAATGCTGGCAGGAGACATGGGCAACGTCAGCAGTCCCAGACATATCAAAGAGGCAACGCAACCTAATATTCCGCTTATGTTACAGGGAGTTTCATGATTACGCATAATAACAAAGGCTGCTGCAGAAGCAAAAAAATAGGCGATGATCGTGCCGATTGAAGACATGTCCACAACCCAGGACAGGACTTCCCGGCCAAAAAAGGGCGCGATAGCCACGACAACGAGAGTAAAATTAAGCGCGTTGTGCGGAGTCTTGTGTTTTCCATGCAAAGAAGCAAACCATACCGGCAAAATATGGGCGCGCCCCATGCTGAACATAAGCCGGGAACTGGCGATAAAGAAGCCGTTAATACCAGTCAAGATAGCGGAGAACACCGCAAGAGCAAGCACAACGCTCCCCACTTTACCCAGCGAAACACTGACGGTATAGCCGGTATGCCATACAGGATTGAGTGCAAGCAATTCAGGGTAGGGAATAACGGCCGCTACGGCGAGGGTAATTATGCTGTAAGTTACGATACCGCAAACAATAGATAGCAACATAAGCCGCACACCAGTTTTTGCGGAAAAATTAAACTCCTCGGCAGCTTGTGGAATAGTGTCAAAGCCCACAAAAAGCCATGGGGCTATGGCTGTAACGGCAGCGATAGAGGCAATCACCGATTTATCCTGCGCAAACCACGGCTCAATATTCTGCCAATTACTTGTCGGGGATATAACGGCACCCACAAGGAGCGAAAGAACGCCAATAGCCAGTATCACAGCGAGCACGACCTGCACCCTACTTACTATGTCCGCACCTCTGTAGTTGAGATACCAGAACAGCGCCAGCACAGCCTCCAGAAACAATAGTTCTCCGAAATATATTTTCCATTCGGCAATGCTGTACATATACCCCAGTTCCAAGACCCCGGGTATGAGAAAACGCGTCAACAGTACGATAGCGGTGCCGTTGAGGGCGATTATGCATAGATACCCCAAAAGTAGTGCCCATCCGCCAATAAAGGCCAATCCTGGCCCGAACGCCGCATAGGCAAAGGCAAAAACACCGCCAGCAACAGGGTAAAGCCCCACAACCTTACCGTAACTTACCGCTATAAACATGAGTAACAGGCCCCCGCATACAAAACCTATGCAGGCACCGATCGGCCCAGATCCCGGCAAGAAACGCAAGCCGGGCATGATAAAGGCTCCCCACCCGATGATCGCGCCAAATGCTAAAGCCCATATCGACAATGGGGACATATTTTTTTCCAAGACCGGTCGGGATTCATGAACTTTTGACATACAACAGTTCTCCTCGGTTTTGGCACCTTCCGTGGCGCATCAGACAATGAAATTGCTGGCATTTACAGTTCTGTGGAGTGCAAAACTCGCCATACACAAGGCGTGAGATAAATTTGCCCCTGTAAACAGGAGGGCGCGCCCGGCCTTACCCGAGCGCGCCCTTTTTGAGGCTATTTGCTGAAATGCGCCTTGTCGAGATGTTCATACTTAGGCAGGAACCTGGTCGGCAAAGCCAGAGCGTCTCTACGGAAAGGAGGCGCAAGGCGCGTGCCATCGGTCATGACTTCGATAACCGCAGGACGCCGATTCTTTTTGGCTGTATCCAATGCCTCGGCCAGATCTTTTTGCGTATTTACGGTGTAACCGTCTGCCCCCATGGCCTCGGCAATTTTAGCGTAGGACTTGGACCAGATGTCCGCGCCTACGAAGCGGTTATTATAAAAATCCACCTGATTTTTCTTTTCGGCGCACCATGCCCCGTTGTTATACACAGTAGCAATAACCGGCAGATTGTACTGGCAGGCGGTCGGCACTTCAAAAAGGCTCATACCCCATGCGCCGTCACCCACAATGGCCACTGTCAGATCATCAGGGCAGGCTAGTTGCGCTCCAAGAGCTGCTTGATATGCGAATCCTGTATTGCCAAACGTCAGTGTGGCCACATGGCGCTTGGTCTTCTTAAAACGAAGATAGCTGTTTGCAGTGGAGGATGTATTGCCTATGTCAGTGGTGGCAATGGCGTCATGGTCTGTAATAAACTTGCCCACGACCTCCAGCGCCTTGCGCGGGTGCATGCGCCCGGCTTCCACAGGTTCATCCGCAATCAAGGCTATTTCTTTGTACCAGCTTGCAAGCTCGTCCTTTACCATATTATGCACATGGGTGAGGTCTTTCTTGGCAGGAACGGCTTCACGCAAACGCGCAAACAATTCTTCCGAAGCGTCCTTGGCGTCAGCACACAGTCCCACAGCCACAGGATGCGTCTTGGCAATGTGGCGAGGGTTGATGTCGATCTGCACGATTTTGGCAGCCTTGGGGAAATAGTTGATATCATACTGCGGAAGCGTACCGAAGTAAGACAATCTGGTCCCCACGGCCAGAATAACATCAGCCTTCTGCAGAATGCGCATGGCGGCCTTGGAACCCATGTAGCCAATGGGACCTGTCCATAACGGGTGGTCGCATGGGAAGGCATCATTGTGCAGATAGGTTGTTGCTACTGGTGCCCCCATATATTCCGCCATTGCCTTGATTGTTTCCATGCAGCCGGAGTCTACAACGCCGCGGCCTGAAACAATGACCGGATTCTTGGCGTTTTTTAACACTTCCACGGCGGCGGCGAAATGCTGGGGGTTGCCGATGCCGCCGGGAGCTACACGATACTGGGAAGGACGCAGGATATCTTCGTCCAGTTCGCCATAAAAGTAATCGCGGGGGATATCCACAAGCACAGGACCACGCTCTGCATAGGCAATGCGGAAGGCTGTACGCATAATATCAGCAGCGCGCTTGGGATGCGGCACGCGCAGCGATGCTTTGGTTATGGGTTTGAACAGATTCCATGTGTCACATTCCTGAAAGCCGTCCCATCCCACAGAAATGCTGCCAGCGCTAGGCGAAATGACCACCATGGGCGAATGCGCCATGTTGGCGGTAGCCACAGCCGTCACATAGTTGGTGATGCCAGGCCCGTTCTGCCCAATAACAACACCAGCCCTGCCGGTGAGGCGGCTATAGGCGTCTTCCATATGCCCGGCGGTCTGCTCATGACGCACCGAGATAAAATCAATCCCCGCAGAGGGGAACAAGTCCAGCATATCCATGAAGGCGGAACCGAGAATACCGCTTACATGGTTCACTCCTTCCTGCACCAGAACTTCTGTCATGGCCTCACTGGGCGTCATCTTGGGCATGCTATCCTCCGATACGAATACATGGTGGGTTACGATACTGCTGCCCACACATCTGGCGATTCCATGTCGCAGGGAATTGTGGCCCATGGATTGCAAGATAATGTGGACATTGCCTTCGCTCCTTTTCAGCTTGTATCTGAGTATTACAAGAAGTGTTCCAGAGAACAAAAACAGTTAAGACATTTTAAATATTGACATTATTATTTACACTCTTGCATAATTATAATGCAGCATCGCATTGTAAAACATATCATCATGCCAACATGATGCAACTTCGCATTACCTGACAAAAAGGAAAACCACATGATGAATAAGTATTTACATGGCATCATGCACACACTTGACTTGATGCCTTCCACTATATGCGCTCTAATCTGCCGAGATGAACAGTGGGTTATCGAGGCATGTAATCGACATTTCAAACTATTTATACAAAATCTATGTAGTAAACACCCAACAGATAAAGACAATAATACCTGTCAACACGATAACTATAGTTCGCTTTTAAAAATGATAGAATTATATTGCGGACACAGCTTGTTCAAAAAAATACAATCAAGCAAACCAGATGTACCCATAAGCATCTGTCTGCCTTGGGGTAAATGGACGCTCTGTTGGAAATGGCTGGACGATGTTGGGTCCACACACGAAAACGACAGGCACAGGTTCGTCGTGCTGCACGAAAACAGCGCAAAGGATAACGAGCCTGACGTGAACCTTCTATACAAGGAACTACACGCCATCATGGACTCCATGTACGATGGCATGTGGATTATCGACAGCAAAGGCACAACCCTCTATGTCAACAGGGCCATGAAGCGCATCGCCAACATTGAACCGGAAGAGATGATCGGCAAGTCTGTCACTATTCCGATGCTTGAAGGAAAATTTTCAGCAGCGGTGACTCTGGAGGCCCTTGAACAAAGAAAAATTGTTACGCGGTTCGATGACTATCCAAATGGAACCCGCTGCCTCAATACAAGCACACCAATCTTTGACAAACAGGGCAATATCTGGCGAGTGGTTGCCTGCATTCGCGACATCACTGAGCTTGAAATGTTGCAGCGACGGCTGGCAGATGCAGAACGCGCCGCCCAGTTGCTTCAGGCCGAAGCAGCAGCCCTGCAGCACAGTAATGAAAACAAATTTGTTGCCACTGGCAAGGTCATGCGCCGTTGCGTAGCCGAGCTTGAAAAAGCCGCGAGAGCGCCCTCGGGCATTCTTATCCTTGGCGAGACAGGCACAGGAAAAACTTATGCTGCATCCTACATACACAAGAAAAGCCCACGTGCTGATGGTCCGTTCATTTCCGTTAACTGCGCGGCCATCCCCCCAACCCTCATAGAGTCAGAGCTGTTTGGCTACGAAAAAGGAGCCTTTACCGGGGCCAGCCGATCGGGCAAGAAGGGGTATTTCGGACTGGCCGATAACGGCACTCTGCTGCTGGACGAAATTGGTGAATTACCGTTGAGCATGCAGGCAAAAATCTTGCACGTGCTTGACGGCCAAGGGTTTCGCAAGATCGGTGGCGAAAAAGAACTACGCGTGGACGTGCGCATTATCGCCGCCACAAACAGGCCTCTGGACCAGCTTGTAAGCAGTGGATTGTTCAGGGCCGACCTGTATTACCGCCTGCGAGTGCTGAGCATAAACATGCCACCATTGCGGGAACACCCCGAAGACATTCCGACGCTCATTACTGTGTTTCTGGACAAGGCCTGTACTCGCTACAATACGATAAAAACTTTTTCACCTAGCGTTGTAGACTGTTTCAGCAAGCACTCTTGGCCAGGAAACGTGCGCGAATTGCGCGCTGCAGTGGATTTTTTGGCTGCCATGACCGAGAGCAGCGTTATTTCCATGCGTGACCTTCCTTCATACCTGCTGGGAGATATTCCTGAAATCTATTGCGATGATGAAGAGGAAGAATCCGTGCCAAGCCAAGTTGAAAAAAATATTTCTTTCAGGGAAACTGTCGAGAATCTGGAGCGCTCACTTATCAGCAAGGCTCTGAGAGATACTGGCAGCACATACAAGGCTGCTGCCAGACTTGGCATCAGCCAGTCCACCGTGGTGCGCAAAGCCAAGCAGTTGCGTATACCTGTTGCAGAGAAAAAAAGAAACGAAGCATAAAAATACAGGGGCCGCTCAGAGTATTATCTCTGAAACGACCCCTGATGGTTTGCCAGACAGTCTCATCATCACCGGCCCAGCACCAACAGGCAAGGCTCATTATTGCCTGAGGGCGACTGACTACCTAATATCAGTCTGGCAAAACATTGATGCTAGCCGAGTACTTCGGTTATGGACTCGCGTAATGCCTTAAGAATGGTGTCGACCTGATCTTTAGTTACAATATAGGCTGGAGCCAGGTTAATTACGTTGTTCTGCCCAGCAAAGCTGCGGTTGGTTCTGCCCACAAGCACACCTCGCTTGGCCATTGCCCCGCACACAGCAATGACTTTTTCTTCGGGCAGAGGTATTTTTGTTTTTTTGTCTTCAACAAATTCAATGCCTTGCAAAAGCCCTTTACCGCGCACATCACCAACATTAGCGTGTGCAAGGTGCTCTTTCAGCCCTTCATGCGTGTAGTCGCCCATAGTCACAACATTGGCGAGCAACTTTTCCTCTTCAATGATCTTAAGGTTTTCCAGAGCGGCTGCCGGGGCTGCCGTGCAACCGCCGAAGGTGCTGATGTCACGGAAGTACGAAAGTTTGCTAGTCGGATCCTGCAACGAAGAAAATATTTTCTCCGTACTCACCGTGCAGGAGATAGGCATGTAAGCACTTGCCACGCCCTTGGCCATGGTCACAATGTCCGGAATAACGTCATAGTGTTGGTAACCAAACATCTTACCGGTACGACCGACACCACAGACCACCTCATCCATGATAAGCGCGACACCGTACCTTTTGCATATTTCGGCAACAATTTTGTAATATTCCTGTACAGGGGGAATCACTCCCCCGCCGGCTGTGATCGGCTCAAATATGGCGCCGCCCACGGTATCAGGCCCCTCCTTAAGAATCACCTCTTCAACTGCCTTAGCACATTCAAGGTCGCAGCCAGGGTAGCTCTTGCCAAAGGCGCAACGGTAACAACAGGCATGGGGAACTTCCACAAAACCAGGCACAAAAGGATCAAAGCATTCCTTTCGTTCAGGCTGGCCTGTAGCGCTCAGAGCTCCAATGGTAGTGCCATGATAGTCACGGTACCGGTAGAGAATCTTTTTCTTGGCTTTCGTATCGCTGTTATAGGCGCGCAGACGAACCATCTTGAAGGCTTTTTCATTGGCTTCGGAGCCGCTGCTTGAAATATAGACACGAGAAAGACCTGGCATATGCTCAAGAAGCTTTTCCGAAAAATCAATGGTAGGCAGATTGCCACAGCTTGCAGCGTAAAAGGGCAGCTTTTTCATCTGATTTGCTGCGGCATCCGCAATCCTGTCTCTTCCGTAACCCACGTTCACGCACCAAACACCACCGGAAGTGGCGTCCAGATATTCCTTGCCGTTAACATCCTTGAGGTACAGCCCCTTGCCCTCCACGGCGATCATGGGAGCATTGCCTTGATGCAGCATCAGGTGATGCCATACATTCTTTATATCCCTGTTGACATATTCGTTCGTGCTCTTTGCTGACATGGAAATTCACTCCTTATGATGGTGGATCGCGGTCTTGAATTGCTCTGAAATCAAAATCCCATAGTCCAACAAAACATTTCGTGCTTCCGGCAAGGCCCCTGACGGCAAAAATCACAATCTGCCAACAAACTTGCCATGTCCTCCTTGCTGGCCGCTGCCATTTGTCCGGCGGCTGGCCTGCATTGCGCAGCTTTGCCCGGATACTGCAAACTAAAGCAATCGGCATGCCACACTTATAACACTCCTAAATTAAATAACTTTATCCCAGATAGATTCCAAACCGATGCAAAAAGAACTCACATAAATCCGCAAGCGTAAACGGCTGACCCATGCGTTACTTAAAGAACATAAAAAAACCGGGCGCTCTTCTTCCTTTTCAGGAAAAGGAGCGCCCGGAGCTGCTGTGCAAGAAAAAGAACGCTAGTGAGGGGATGTCTCAGCTGCGTGCCAGGGCCAGAGCGGGGTGGGCCTTGAGACAAACGAGACATGCGTCTTTTCCGTGACCGCACAGAGCATTTTATTCCATGGGGGGAGGAACTCCTGCTAGCCGTAAGTCTGCCCTTCTTGTGCGTAGCTTAGCAGTTTGTCAAAGGAATTGGATGCATCACCAGTCATGAGGATCACCCCGGCACGCTCATAGAGGGGATTGGGTACTCCAGCATAGCCGGGTTTGTCATCGTAATTACAGATAATGATGTTCTTGCACTCTTCGACCTTAAGAATGGGCATGCCATAGATGGGTGTGCCTTCGGCGGTATTGGCCGCAGGATTTACAACATCGTTGGCACCCACCACGATTACGAGATCAGACTCTGCAAACATGGGGTTCACCGTGTCCATCTCGAGCAGGTGCTCGTAGTCCACATTGGCTTCGGCAAGCAGCACGTTCATGTGCCCCGGCATACGCCCGGCTACAGGGTGGATACCGTAGCTAACCTTGGCCCCCGCACTTTCCAGCAGATCAGCAAGCTCTTTGACCTTATACTGTGCCTGAGCCAGAGCCATGCCGTAACCAGGTACAATGACGACATTTTTTGCATTTTGTACAAGCATTGTCGCGTCGATTTCCCTGTTGTCAGTACTGGATGAAGCAGGCAAACATGCCGTCGTACTTTCCCTCAGAGCGAAGCGTATCAGTTGTTCCATGGATTTCGCTGCATCACCTGTCATGAGGATCACCCCGGCACGCTCATAGAGGGGATTGGGTACTCCAGCATAGCCGGGTTTGTCATCGTAATTACAGATAATGATGTTCTTGCACTCTTCGACCTTAAGAATGGGCATGCCATAGATGGGTGTGCCTTCGGCGGTATTGGCCGCAGGATTTACAACATCGTTGGCACCCACCACGATTACGAGATCAGACTCTGCAAACATGGGGTTCACCGTGTCCATCTCGAGCAGGTGCTCGTAGTCCACATTGGCTTCGGCAAGCAGCACGTTCATGTGCCCCGGCATACGCCCGGCAACCGGGTGGATGCCGTAGCTAACCTTGGCCCCCGCACTTTCCAACAGATCAGCAAGCTCTTTCACTTTGTACTGAGCCTGCGCCAGAGCCATGCCGTAACCAGGCACGATAACAACATTTTTTGCATTCTGCACAAGTTTTTCCGCTTCAACTTCCCTACTGTCCGTCTTATCGGAAGTACCTGAAGCTTCTGCAGGACTTTCACCTTGGGCAAACCGCACCAAGCGGTTTACAGTTTTCGCCGCATCACCCGACATAAGGATTACGCCATCCCGCCCGTACAGGGGATTAGGCACACCCGCATAGCCGGGCTTGTCGTCGTAATTGCAGATAATGATGTTCCTGCACTCTTCAACCTTAAGAATGGGCATGCCATAGATGGGCGTGCCTTCTGCGGTATTGGCCGCAGGGTTTACAACATCATTTGCCCCAATGATCACAACAAGGTCAGCTTGTGCAAACATGGGGTTCACCGTGTCCATTTCCAGCAGGTGCTCGTAATCCACATTGGCTTCGGCAAGCAGCACGTTCATGTGGCCCGGCATACGCCCGGCAACCGGGTGGATGCCGTAGCGCACCTCAACACCCTTGTTTTCCAGCGCATCAGCTAACGATTTGACATGGTGCTGAGCCTGCGCCAGAGCCATACCATAGCCCGGCACAATGATCACTTTCTGTGCCTGCTGCACCAGTCTGGCCACGTCGCTTTCGGAAGAAATGGAAGGTGCTTGCGCCGCAACCGCTTTCGGGGCAGGTGCCGCTGGGGCAACTACCGAAGACTCACCAAGCAGAATAGACAGCAATTTTCTGTTCATGGCACGGCACATGATGCGCGTCAGCAGAAAGCCGGATGAACCAATGATGCCTCCGATGGCCACAAGCAGAGGATCATTGACTGCAAACCCCGCGATGGCAGCGCACACGCCGCCCATAGAGTTCAATAGTGAAATCGTGATAGGCATGTCGGCTCCGCCCACACGGATTGTGAAGCAGACACCAAAGGCTATCCCAGTCATAAACATCATAAAAATGAAAAAAATGAACAGAAAAGACGGGAATATTGTGCCCATGAACACGGAGAACCCCATACCGGCAAGGATTCCCATGATTATTTTAGTGTGACCAGGCAGAATAACAGGTTTTTGCGGCAAAACCTGATGCAGTTTGCCTGCCGCCACAAAGGAACCAGCAATAGTGGTCATGCCCATGGCAAGAGCCAAACATGCACTGCCGCGTTCGAAAGTTGAGGGTGCGCCTGTGTCCGTGAGCACAAGAAAACTCACAATGGCCGCTGCACCGCCACCAATACCATGCAGAAAGGCTACCATCTGCGGCATCTGGATCATCTTGACCTTGTTGGACAAGGTAAGACCCAAAGCCATACCTGCGGCAATGGCCAGCCACAGTGAAGGCGAAGTCAGAGATCCATCCTTGAACATGGTGATGAATATGGCCATTCCCATGGCAGAGGCGCAAAAAAGGTTACCTCGAACCGCTGTGGGAACCTTATTCATCAGACGAAGGCCGAATAGTATGGTTGCCACAAGAATTACAGCTATGAAATTGTAGGTTAGTGCATTCATTTAACAGCAACCTTTGCTTCTTTTTATATTAATAAAATATATAAGGGCTATCTCTTTCTTCCGGCGACCATACGCAGCATTTTGTGCGTAATGTCAAATCCGCCGAAGACATTGATTATGGCCATAGACACAGCGATAGCCCCCAAAATCGTAAAAAACGCCGAACCTGCAAGATGGGTTGCAGTTACCGCGCCAAGAATGATCACACCCGAAAGAGCATTCATGGCCGACATCAGGGGGGTATGAAGAAGGCTCGGCACATGGCTGATAATTTTGTAGCCAAGCAGCGTTGCCACTACAAATACTGCCAGCAGTGTAAATGGATTCATACGTCTTCCTTGGATAGTTTTTTTCCGACTTGTATGCCGGAACGCCGGATGCAGAACAAACCGCACCCGGCGTTCTCTAATACCTAAAGCCCAATGGCTTCACGCGCTCCGCTATGAACAATCTGCTTGTCAATGGTGGTCAGCGTGGATTCAATAATAGGATCGGTCCTGTCCAGTACGATCTTGCCGTCCTGTGCGAGGAAGGCAAGCAACTGATACATGTTGTTCGCGAACATCCAGGTGGAGCTTGTGGGCATCATGCCGGGGATATTTTTTGTGCCGTCTATGGTGACACCGTGTTTGACCACCACTTCACCGGCTTCTGTCAGCTCGCAGTTGCCTCCCTGATCAATGGAAATGTCCACGATACTGGAGCCTGGAGCCATAGAGGCTACCATTTCTTTGGTGATCAGGATTGGAGCCAACTTGCCGGGAATCAAAGCCGAAAGGATGATAATATCCGCATCCTTCACCAAGGGTTTCAGAGCCTCACGTTCTTTGCTCAACCATTCGTCGCTCAGACGTTGAGCGTAGCCGCCCTCCCCAATGGCCACATCGGCGGGCACTCCCACGTCAAACGACTTGGCCCCAAGACTCATGGATTGCTCACGAGCATCAGGACGAATGTCCACTGCAGTAACCACTGCCCCCAGGCGCTTTGCTGTGGCCACGGCCTGGAGTCCTGCTACCCCTGTGCCGATTACCAGCACATTGGCAGGCTTGATAACGCCCACGGCCGTGCCCACCATGGGCATGAACTTGGCGATACGGTTGACTGCCATGAGTACACCCTTGTACCCGGCAACAGTACTCATTGAAGTCAGGGCGTCCATGCTCTGAGCGCGTGAAATACGGGGTATACCGTCCAGCGTAATGCTGATAACGCCAGTGGCGGCCAGTTTTTTAATCATCTCATGATTCACAGGGGCCGCGGGGTGCAGGAATGTGATCAGATATTGGCCGTCACGCACCATTTCTGCCTCATGCTTGTTCACCCTGTCATTGAACAGCGGCTCCTTGACCTTCAGGATAACATCGGCTTTGGCAAAGAGTTCTTCAACACTCTCAATAATCTTGCCCCCGGCTTCAACATAGGCGCTGTCGGCAAAAAAAGCCCCGTCGCCCGCTCCTTTTTCAATCAGCACCGTGGCACCGTCGTTAACCATCTTCTTGACGGTGTCAGGAGTCGCGGACACGCGGCGTTCGCCATGCATAATCTCCTTCGGCACCCCGATAGTCATTCCCTGAAATTTCATCATAAGACTCCTTGAAGGTTATTGGTACTCCATGAAAAAACTTTGCCGACAGAATCAGATCAGAGCTTGGCAGACCGCTGTTGCAGGAAAAAGCAAGACATATGCCAAGGCATTCCATTTAATTAACTTCTTTTATTTCAGCATATTAAAAAAATATAGCTTTAGTTTTTCGATTTTCTTGCCCTTTTGTGGATGCACTTCAGCATCAAGTTGAGAAAAATATCGCAATACAAACCGAAACTGACTTGCGGCGCTGTCCTCAAAGAGGGGGAGACAAGATGCAAACTAGTGATTCGTAACCTTTCACTTAGCACCCCACAGCATCGTTTTGATAAATATGTTTTCATAGAGTTATCAAACTGAGGCATTCACAATTGTAAAAAAATAAATATATTCAATAAGATAAAATAGTTGCAAAACTGTGACACTTAGTGCCTTCCTCGGCAGCTTGAGAAAATCATGCCTATTAGGGCTTACCTAAACGAGCAAATCAGAGATGGGCATATTGACTGTCATCGTGGAACGCCCAGGCAACACGCTCCAGAGCCTGACGAACTGAAGTGGACACTTGGATCAGTACTGATCGCACACATGCCACCAGAGAATCCCGCAGACACTTCGAAAAAATCAGCCTAAGATGACTACGATGATCATTGTCGATATGGCAGGCAACGCTCTGCCCACGAAATATGCCTTATGCAGCGGAAGGATGGATTTGAAATTTATGGTCCCGGCATTCACTAAGAACGCGCACCGCTAGGAGGTACCCTCTGCCCGACTTGACTCCTGTTATATATGCCTGGCCGCAGATCGCGTTATTGAAAGGAACGAAGAATGACTTAAGTAGGTTTTAGACCCCAAGCGATTGCATAACTTAACGCCGCAAAGACCATTGGAGATTAATTTGAGGGATTAGCAGAGTGTGTTCGACCTCATTTTGCCTCTGGATTTTCACGTAAGTCACAGCTACTATGGGGTCACAAACGGGGTCACAAGCCTTCGTGAACAAAAAATAAATTGCAATAATTTCAGACTGTTGAAATTCCACACATCAAATGGTGCCGAGTCTCCCCTTCGGCACCATCTTGAACTCCAAGAGAGTTCAAAGAAGCCCGCTAAGCTAACAGCTTGGCGGGCTTTCTGCTTTTTAAGGCTCCAGCCAAGTCCAACTACGCCTTTTGACATACCCCAGTATTGGGGGGGGAGCTCTGGGGGCACGAAGACTAAAGAGCCGGTTGGAAGCCATTTCAATACCCCCAGAGCGCAAGGCATTGCTGACCGCCTGTTTCTCAACATTTTCCGTCTTCCACCTCTCCGCAGACCGCACCGATACCCCACGGGGGAAGTGCATACCCCAAATTGCAGGTTCGATACCCCCCATCGTGAGGAATACCCCCACAAAGCGGCGGCGACACCCCATGCCCCTTTCTGGCATCAGCGTTCGCAATGCCAAGCCACAACAAAAACCCGCCAAGCTCTTCGATGGTGGCGGCCTCTTCCTCTTTATCGCCCCAACTGGCGGCAAGATGTGGCGGCTAAAATACCGCTTCCAGGGGAAAGAAAAGCTCTTGGCCTTGGGGGTGTACCCAGACGTGGGCTTGAAAGAGGCCGCAAAAGGCGTGATGAAGCCAGAGAACAGCTTGCCATGGGCAATGACCCCGGCGAAGTAAAAAAAGAAATCAGGGCCACTGCACGAGCGGCAGAAAAAGAACGGCAAAATACATTTGAAGTTGCCGCGCGAGAATGGTTCGCCTCGTACTCTCCAGCACTTACCCCGAAACATGCGGCCAAACTTCAGCGTTATACTGGCGGGCTGACTGACAAGCGCACCCGGCAACGTTTCCACCTTGCAACAAAACTAGAGTTGGTATGCTGACGGTTTTGAGATTGCCTGCGACAACGGTACGCGGATGGACGTCATTTTTTGCTCTGTATAGCCGATGACTCCTATTGGTACTGACTGATTGGTTAAGCAGAATCGCGAGGTCCGTACCTGTTTGAAGGCAAGCCTTTCAGATGGGCGTTTTTTCTTCAAACCGCCACAGTCCGCTGTTACCTCTCAACTTTCCCTGTCTCAAGAGGCAACGTCGGGTCTGCGGCCCATTCGAACAGCGACGCATCATAAACAGTTGTGTTATCAGCACCCAACAGGTGTAAGGCAAAAGCAACGCTACAGGCGGCCAAACCTCCTCCACAATATGAAATAGTAGGCCTTAACACGCTCAAACCCGCCTCCGAGAATATTTTCCTGAGGGCCACTGCGGGCAGAAAAGCCATGGTCTTTGAATCCACCAACGCTTTTGCAGGAACATTGATGCTGCCGGGAATATGCCCTGGTCTTGCATACCGTTGTAACGATCCGTCAAATATCTCCGGGGCCAACGCATCGATGAGCAAGGCCCGGTTGGTTCGCAAGTTTTTTAGTACCACCTGTTTGTCAACAAAAACTGTAGGAGCCGGTCGCATGGGGAATTCGGCCTTGCACCAAACGGGCTGCTCCCGTGTGACCCGGCGGTGTTCCATTCTCCACTTCCGCCAACCACCGTTAAGGACCACGGCGTCGTTAAAGCCGTAGGCATGGAGCATCCACCACAGTCTGGCGGCACAAATGTTGCTCGTGTCATCGTAAAGAACGGCCGTTGTTCCACGCCCCAATCCCAATCCCCCCATCACCTGAGAAAACCGTTCTGGCGTTGGCATCATCAGGGGCAGGTCACTATCCGGATCTGAGAGCTCCTCCAGCAAATCCACGTAGGCGCTTCCAGGAATATGCCCGTTCTGCCAGTTGCTTATTCCTGTTCCCGGTTCTGCGTGAAAGTACGCGCTACAATCGAAAATTCTTAACGTCGGATTATCAATGTTCGCCTCAAGCCAGTCTGTTTCGATAAGGCTGCCCGATCTGGGATAACCACCAACGTTTGCGCCGCCAACCGTTATTTGCGAGCACATCTTGTGCATCGTTTGCCTCACATGTGGCTGATTGTTTATTGTCCCAACCATTTCACTAGCCGAACTGATTAATTAAATGTATTTCACACCTATGAAATCGTTTCCAATGATAATTTTCTATTACAACAATCGGCCTGAATGAAGAGTATAAAATGGAACTGCGCGACCTGCGAACATTCGTCACTCTTGCTTCACTGCTTAACTTCAACCAAACAGGAAAGGTACTGAATGCAGCGCAATCCACTGTATCTATGCGTATTAAGGCGCTTGAAGACGAACTTGATGTTCGCCTGTTCGAACGGCTGGGACGCAAGGTTGTTTTGACGGAATCTGGGCTCAAGCTGTTACAGTATGCCAGAAAAATGCTCGAAATAGAGGAGGAAGCCAGGGCTTCTGTCAATGACAATGCCGCATCCGGCAACGTGACCATAAAGGTTCCGGAATCTCTGGAATGTCACCGGATGCCCGGCGTTCTGCTTGCGTTTCGGCGCAAGATCCCAACAAGCAGAGTTCGCATTCTTCCTTGTATCGCGGGTAACGTGGCCGAAGATTTGCGCCGGGGGGTGACGGATTTGGCCTTTGTGTTTGCCTACGAGCCGTCTGCACGGGATATTAATGCGGCATTTTTGGGCACGGATGAGCTTGTGGCCGTGGCTGCACCGGAGCATCCGTTGGCGGGCATGAATATGGTAGGACCGGCAGACATCCTGAAGCATAGCCTCCTGCTGGCGGCTTCGGATTGTAGCTATCGCCGAACATTTGAAATTTTTTTGTCGGAAACAGCCAACCTGCCCCAACCGTCAGTGGAATGCGACTGCGTCGCCGCAGCGATCAGTATGGTTCGCGCTGGTCTTGGCTTGACCATACTTCCAGAAATGGCTGTGCGTGATCACATCGCAGCGGGTGCGTTGCGGCGGCTGCCGTTGATTGGCGGACCTTTTGAAACTGGCGTATTCATGCTGTGGCACAAAGATAAATGGCTTTCCCCGTGCTTGCGGGATTTTATGGCCGTGTGCCGCGAGCACCTGATGCGGGGGTAGATCAAGTTCCTGCAGCAAAGCCGCAAAGACCATTGGGGATGAATTTGAGGGATTAGCAGAGTGTGTTCGACCTCATTATGCCGTTGGATTTTAACGTAAGTCACAGCTACTCTGGGGTCATAAACGGGGTCACAAGCCTTCGTGAACAAAAAATAAATTACAACAATTTCATACTTTTGAAATTCCAAATATCAAATTGTGCCTATTCTCCCCTTCACCATCTTGAACTCCAAGAGAGTTCAAAGAAGCCCGCCAAGCTGCTAGCTTAGCGGGCTTTCTGCTTTATAGGCACGTGGGGTAATTCGCTTAGTATTTTGACCTCTGCCCAAAGACGAGGTTAAGCATTCTTGCCTTTTCCTGGCCTTAAACCTTGAAAACGCACGGCTTGCTGCCCATCCGATTGTTAACTCGCTCAAGATAATTAACAATTTCTCTACAGGGATTCGCTGCTTTTCTTTGGTTGGAAATAAAAATTGCTCTGTGGGCATACCGGCTTAGCCCGGCATGCCTTTTTTTGAGCCGTTGCTCCGCCGTTGAGGTAACGAGGGGGGAGCGGCAGCCGCCAAATTCCCCTGACAGACATGACGCCCCGGACAACCATCACTACCAAAGCGTGCTAAACTAGCTTTTTGGAAGCAACGGTCGCCTAAAAATTTTTTGAAAGATCATCCCACCGAATGACGATATCCAGCGCCTGTTCTACAACCAGCCTTTCCAACCTTGCCTTTTCTTGCTCAAGCAGACGAGTCCGTTTGGCGTCAAAATAACCGGCCAGTATCTACACGCCAGCAGCTGACGTCTTCATCCAAGTAGTTTTTGAAAAGAATGAAGAAATTTCATTCTTCAGACTGCAATGACTCATATATTGTAAAAAAATAATTAATATTATGTTAAAAATACAATTCAATTTTTATTTCACATGACACCATAAGTCACATGATATAGCACTTTACATTTACAGCGCATGTTACAGTAGCTATAACATATCAATTTACTACATCACGCCCTTATCGCACAACTCATCTGACTAAAAAGCACATACTAACACGACTTGCGATAAATGTTATCGCTCCTCATATTTTACTGAATACCATCACTACCCGAGCAGCATTTTCATTAAAAACATCAATTTATGTAATTTAATTGCAATTAAGTAACAAAACTAAGATGTTAGATATTAAATCATTTTTATCCAACAACCATAAACATAAATTCAACTACTTAATCATCACGCAAGGCATAGCAAAACACATAAACAAAATAAAAATAATTTCTAAAATTACAACAACAATAAATATCACAAACTAGATTTAATTATTTTAATAGTTTCATAAAATACGAACAAATACAAAAATATTTTACAACACATAAAAGGAGTTACATGTTTATATCAACAAAAATCAATAGCAACACATCACACACTGGCAGTTATAATATTTTCTACACAGCACAAGATACCAAAACCATCATAAAAGTTACTTGTTGTATAAAGTTGAACGGAATTCTTAGAGATGTGACATGCCATGGATATCTCAGCGAGGCCATTGGCCGCGAAGCAAAGCTAAGAGTTGTTGAGCAAACGGTTATCGCGCGGCCATGTAAATTATATGCCAACGAATTTGAATACTTTTTCTGCCTTGACAAAAACTTCCCCCAAAGAGTGCGCCACGGCTACATGGGGGTTGGCAAGATACTGGGTGTGAAGAGAGATTCAAGCCACAACATTCAGGCCCTGCTGCTGCGATTTCCAGCCCAAGGTGTTGTGCGTCGAATGCGACGAGACCGAAGAATTAATTGGAACCCAGAGTATTCCAAGACATCTGGGGTAATGTGCATCGACCGCATTCCAGAAACTAAACACGATTTGAAGGAATTGGTTCAAAACCACTACCATCTTGCTGCACTCAGGTCACAGATAATAAATATCTCTGCAGCAGGAGCATGCATCTTGCTGCCAGATTTCGGTGGGTTAAAAAGCTTGTCTACTGACTCTGGGCTGATGCTTTATATAATTTCTGACGAGTTCAGCGTGTTAGATGCCACGTATGTTTTTTTATGTAAAAAAGTTGGAGTCACAAGCAGCGATGTTATCGGCACTCTAAAGCTGAGAACGCAATTCACACATGAATTGAATTTGAGAAATAGCGATTGCTGCTTGAACTGGGTTGAAATATCCAATTGCGGGTCGGCGCGCCTGGAGAGATTCATCCACAATATTTGCAGCGATGAGCCGGAGCCGACATTTCCTGACCAAATCTAGGAGGGGGGGACTCCCTGCCCTCCAGCTACAGGGTAATTTAGGTTTTATTGAACTGCTGCGGCGACACACCATGACAGCGCTTAAATACATGGCAAAAATGGGCGAGATCAGTAAACCCGCAAATAGCACTTATTTCTGTGATCGTATGCTCTGAATCACGCAACAGTTTTTCTGCCATCGCAATACGCCGCTGGATTATAAACTTGTGAGGGGGCATCCCCGTTGTATTTTTAAATTTTGTTGAAAATGCGGTTCTGTTTTGATGAGCCACCCGCGCAAGCTTTTCTACAGTGAGTTTTTCTGCGATATTTTCATCAATATACTCGCACACACGTTGCAACTGAGATTTGCTCATCCTTGCCCCATCAAAGCAACCTTTTATATTATACATATCGCAAATATGTCTCAAGGCTTGCTGCATTGTGCTGTCAAGATGAAAGCTTTGCATTTCAGGTACAAATAGAGGCATCAAAATGCTTTTCGCAACCGCTGAAAACTGCGGATTCTGTATGCCATGGATTGGATACACCTTGCTTACATCCAACTTGCATCCCAACTGGTCTGCAAATTCACACAAGTATTTTTGATCAAAAAATACATGTATTGACATGCAATCTTCAAGATACGATGCCCACAATGCCCTTCCCTGAGGGTTTATTGATGCATTGAATGCGGCTATTCTCATTTTTTCCAAATGCCAATTTTCGACCTTGCGATCAATGCTTGTATTTAAAAGAGCTATTGAAAACCAGAGTTTGTCCACTGGCGGCTGTACAATAACGCTTCCTGCTTTTTCAAGAGACAATATGACACTTCCAAAAGGTGCTTCAATTTGCTTTATTGTAGTCACACCTTCATGTGATTTCCAATCCTTGAAAAAGGAATTTATTCTATTCATTGTCTTGAATACCATCCGTAATAACAATAAAATATGCACGTTTACACAGAATCATTAACGAAATAAGTTATTCTATGATCTACACATTCCCACATCCTTGTTAAGTTTAAAATGGTTTTTATACAAAGCCACACAGCATCTATTATCATTATTTGAAATAACAATAGACAGTTCAGCTGCTTAAACAGCAATTAAGCATGAACAATGAAATTGGACTTAGGAATATTTACGGATTCGTTCAGTGAACAGGCACTAGCACGGCAGAAATCTCAATACAAAAAACTGCCACTCTTTTGTGAAGGTCAGCTCAAGGGCTAACTACTTGCTGTTACTTTTTTTGCTGAATCAAATATTGCAGTGAGATTCAGTCTTATACGTATGCAGCAATCTTCTACCAGCAACCACAGCCACCGGATGGCGGCCAACCTCAAGCGAGGCTGGCCGCTTTGTTCGTATGGAGACAAGTTATGCTAGCACGCTTCAATTTGCCGCATGGCTGTATTCGCAGTTTCCTGCAAAGAATTTTCAACTGAAGGTTGCACGTTATCCCATGCGGGAGCAGCCGCACCTCCATCGATCATTGAAGAACCCGTACCGTAATCACCATGCGTAACGTTGGCACTTTCGGCCGGGGCATCCACCGTCATGGCGGTATGCATGTCCGTAAGACTCATGCCTGCCATGTTTGTGGCAGAGTCCCCATCCTGATGCATGCTTCCGTACTCGTCACTGCTCATGGACACTTCGCCAAAGAGACTATCAAGTGACACATCGCCTTGAGAAAGCACGATGTCAGCATGCACTTCGCCGGAATGGTTCGATGTCACATCAGAGGCAGGCCCACCATCGAGTTGATTCAAACTCTCCCCATTAAACAGCAGACCAACATTTTCACTGCCGTAAAACGAGTGCTCGCTCAGCAAGTCATCCAGTACAGGTGAGTCCTCATGCCCGCTCTCCGTGGACGACATGACACTATCGGTATTTTCAGCCATGTGCGTATCCAACTGAGGATGCGCACCAGTACCCAACAGGGCATCCTGGCTTTGAAGGGCATCGTGCGGTACGTCATCCGCAGCAGGTTCAACACCGCCAGTCACATCGTGTCCCTGTGCCGGATGCGTATCCGCAGCAGTACTGTCTCCCTGGGCAGAGGTGTCCTGCGCGCCAGTGCTGTCATCAGGATTGGATGACTCCGTCCCGCCGGACCCAATGACGGCGACACTGGCCGCTTCATCCAAAGTGTGAATGTCAGCAGTATTCGGCGTGTCATGCCCCTGAACCGTTCCCAAACCTGCCGCATGTGCGGCCTGCCCATCATCTGATGCACCAGCATGAATGCTGTCTGTATTACTGTGCTCGGCTATATCTCCCCCAACAAACATCATGGGGGCGGCGGCAGCCGCAGGATCGTGCAAATGGTCAAAAAGACCTGCTGGCTCAATGGAAATGCCGCTGCTATGCAAATCGTGCAAAAGATCATTAAAGGTTGTCAGAAAGTCTGCGGGCAAATTCGCCACATCCAGGCCGTCAAAGTTGATGCTGGTCAGCCCGCCTGCAATAAGGCCATCAGACGCAATGTTGTTAAGCCACTGGCCATAACGCTCAGCAAAGCTTTCCGTGCTTGTGGCCTGAAGTATCAGCGTGTACGTGCCGCCGGTAGCAATGACATTCAGACTGCCGGTTTCAACCGCGCCGTTCAGCGTAACCGTATTGCTGCCGCCGCCCACATTGATCTGGTTGCCGCTGCCCTTGACGGCTCCATTTATGGTTACATGGTCGTTGCCTGCTCCGGTGGTAATGATATTTCTACCGCCGTTAGCGGTCTGCATGGCGATGCCACCGTTGAGGGTGATGTTGTCGCCCACACCACCGGATTGGGAATGTCCGGTAATGTAGTTTACAGCACGGCCACCATCCGCCCACATGGCAATGGCCTTCTGAGCAGAATCGGCCGTTGCCGTGATGGTCACGGTCAACGGTATGCCGGCTGCGGAAGCAATGCTGTTGCTGCTACTGGAAGAACTGTCGTAAGAATACGCGTGCATACCATATCCGGATTCACCGGCACCGGAGATGGTCACAGCGCCACCCTCGGTGGTGATGCTGTTATTGCTGTTGAAAGAATTGCCAAAAGAATATGCGTACATGCCGTGGCCAGCACCGCCTGTGCTTGTGGCTGAAACGACCACAGGACTATCCCCTGCGGCAATGTGATTGTTCCCACTATTTTGGGCATTCATGCCGTAGCTGTTACCGCCAACACTGGTCGCGATGACGTTCACTGAACCACTTTGAGAAACAATGCCATTGCTACCGGAATTTTCGGCGAACATGCCATTGCTGATGCCATTGGCGGAACTGGAGGCGTCTACAGATACTGAGCCGCTGTCCGTTGTGATGCTATTCTTGCTGCCGGACGAAAAAGCCCACATCCCGTAGCTTCTGCTGGCGCTGTCAGACGAAACAGCCACATCGCCACTGGCCGTTTCAATTATGTTACCGCCAGCATTGTTGGCAAACATGCCATAACCATCACCAGTACCAGCGCTGCCAGTGCCGGAAACCGCCACTGCGCCTGTTTCCGTGGAAATACGATTCTTGCCGGAACTCATGGCGGCCATGCCGAATGCGTAGCTGCTGTCGGTTCCAGAAACTGAAGCAACCACAGAGCCACTCTGGGTTGCGACAGTGTTGCTGCTGCCAGCTCCACGGGCAAGCATGCCGAAACCATCGTTGTCGCCAGTGCCGGATCCCACAATCGTCACGTCGCCAGACCTGGCTGTGACGCTGTTGCTGCCGGAAGTCGTTGCATGCATTCCCCCAGCGATGACCGTAGCGCCGCTTTGGGTGCCAATACTATTTATTCCTGAATCAGTGGCAAGCATGCCCTTACTGTCTTCTGAACCTAGGCCGTCAGCAAAAAGGAAGATATCACCGCTGTCGGTGGTAATTCTATTGGCACTTCCTGCGGAATCGGCCCACATTCCAGTGGACGTTGTGGGACTCCCGCTCTCAACCATTACAGCACCACTATCTGTTTCTATGCTGTTGGTGCCCGCATTTTTGGCGACCATGCCGTAACTTTCTCCACTCTCGGCAATTCCGTAAACGACTACGGAGCCAGAATCTGTAGAGATACGATTATTTCCAGAAGCAAACGCAGCCATGCCATAAGCTGAACCGCTGTCGGCAGCATTGCCGTAAGCGACCACAGAGCCGCTCTGGGTAACAATACTATTGCTGCTGTCCATTCCGCCGGCAAATATGCCATAACTGGACTCATCTCCAGCGCCAGAGCCAGCAACCGTCACGTCGCCGGACTGGGATGCGACGCTATTGCTGCCGGCATTCTGGGCAAACATGCCCACACCGCAGGCAGAGGCGGAATAGCCGTATACGTTCACATCACCGTTGGTGGTACGGATGGAATTGTTGCCACCATCATATGCTGCCATAGCGTAGCTGGCACCGGAGGCTCCCGAGCCAAACACGCGCACATCACCAGCTTCTGTTGTAATGGAGTTGCTGCCAGAACTAGCCGCATTCATGCCGTACCCCAGAGCTCCAGAGCCAGACACCGTCACGTTGCCGTTTTCGGCCTCAATACTATTTGCACCGTCACTCTTGGCAAAAATCCCGGAACCGCCAGCAGAAATCTCCACATTACCATTTGCACTTATTGTGTTTTTTCCACCATAGGCAACAACAGCGGCGTCATAACTGCTTGTGCTGGTGATGGAAACATCGCCTCCGGTTACGGCAATAGTGTTGACGCCACCACTGTTGGCGCTCACTCCAGTCCACTCAGCATTTATATGAAGAGATCCGTCATTGACTGACAGCTCATTCTTGCTGTCATAGAAGGCGGTCATTCCAGCTCCGCCAGAGTTTATGACAACAGAGCCATTATCAACGGCTACGTTGTTGGTGCCGCCGAAATGAGCAATGATCCCATCCCATCCCCATCCTGAATTCACATTGACATCGCCGTTTGTCACATGAACATTATTAGTGCTTTCTCCATATGAATGGATACCGCGGCCAAGGGCATCAATGCCCAGACTTCCGTTGGTCACGTCAATATTTGCGGTACTGTTGTTGTTAGTCGTGATACCCCAGGTATCAGTAACTATATTTATGGAGCCATTCGTGACGGAAATGGTGTTTGCGCTGTAGTCGCTTGCGCCAACGCCAGCCCATGCGGATTTGATATTGACGTTGCCGCCGCTGACACTGAGGGTGTTGGCACTGTTCTCATATGCGGCAATGCCTTCTGCACCCGAAGATGTAATATTGACGCTTCCGCCTGTTGCTGAAACAGCGTTGGAGCTGTTGTTTTCGGCAACCATTCCGCTTCCTTCTGCATTGATGCTGACATCGCCGCCCTTGGTCTCGACAGTGTTGGAACCGCCATCTTCTGCGTATATCCCTTTATCGCTGGCATTAACGAGCAGCTCGCGGCCCAAAATGGTGTTTTCACCAGCGACGGCATTTATGCCATGCCCAGAGGCATTGTTGATATGAACCTGCCCCTTGCCCATGCTGATGAAGTTCTCAGCGTTGTCGCCTTGCGCAGACACACCGCCCTGCACCTTAAGAATACCGTCTGTAGAGGTGACCCGAGTGATCGAGTCTGCCGTCGTATTCGACACACCAGCGTTGAGATTGATGGTATTGTAGTCGTCGGCCATAAGTGCCGGATCGGCGGATCCACTTGCATGGATAGAACTGCCGCCAACGAGGGTGTCGTTCAGAATAATTTCATCATTCTTGGTCGATGAAATAATGGAATAGGCTCCGCCCCCATTTTGCCCCTGATGAAACTCACCAATATTATCAAGGGCGACATTACCGCCATACTGACTGTCATGGGCGGCCGAATCGAACTCCTGATCCTTGGTGGCTATCAGCTCGACATTGTAGTCAAACGTATTGCCCGTGCCCCGGTCGAGCACCGTGATCTGGATAAAATCCACAAGCGGCTTGCCCGTCACGCCCAGACGCTGCATTTCAGCAATGCCCTCGGGAGTCAGACGAAATTCAAGCCGTCCAGTGGTGTAGTCAAAGGCTACATCCACCCAGGCATTTTGCCACCCATCGGGCAGGGTCACTGTCACGCTGAAACGCGCCCAGGGGGCTGCACCAGTAAAATCCAGATCACTGGCGGAAACAGCGGAAGGAGTGCCGTTGTTTTCGGCGAAAAACACGTTGGTGCTCACATACTCGCCGCTCTGGCCGTTGCCGTACAGCACGGCACGCACAAAGGGGCCAGAAGGAAATGAAGGGCCTTGAGGACCAGAGATGTCTGAACCGGACCCAGCTATGGCCCCCAATCCTGTTCCCCTGGTGACTGCAAGGGTAGGATTCAGAGTTGCCATCTCTGCCGGTGCCGAAACATTCAGGGTCGGGTTTTCTGCGCCATCGAGATGCCCCAGGCCAGACGCGAGGGATGAATCCGAATGCTCATTGTACCGTCCACCCCTTTCCGCAGCTTGCGCGGCAGGCCCTGCGGCCGGGGCAAGGTCAGGCCCGAAAGCATTGAAGAATTCCGAGCCGGGCAAAATCTTTCCATCAACAGCAAACTCCGGCAGGTTGGCCTTGTCGTACTGGGCGTAGAAGCCCTCAATAGCAATGCTGCCGCCATCGGCAAAGCTGAAAACCAGGTTATCGCCACTGCGCTCAAGGGTTGCCTGATCGGCCTGAAAATCCAGATGTATAGTGGCCTTTGGTTCCGCAGGAATAGAGATACGCTGACGGGCCCCAGGGGTGGTAAGGGTAATGGTGGACATGGTTAATCCCCTCTTTAAAAGCAAAATATTTTAGATAGATACAGGATGTGAAAAGCACATTGACTGCATCGCGTATTGTCTTTTGAGAAAAGGCTGGAGAGTGTACCAGCGTTCAGGGGTGCTCGTTCCCGTGTGTTGGGAACGAGGAATCCTGAGTTTGTCGCGGCGGCATCGCTGCACACACCGGACAAAGATGGAAGGGCAAGGGAAACCTTCAAGGTTTCCGCTGAAAATCAGACAATAAATGACTGTTAATGTCTGTATCCAGCAAGCTTGCTAATTGATAGTTAACTACTATTATTAGTAAGGTCAAGGCGCGTCCGCGCCTTAGACCCCTCAAACTCTAGTATGCACTATCAGCAAACTTAAGAAAGTCGATTGAGAAGTAAGTACAACCAATTCCTCTCAGATCAGACAGTTACGTTGGTTCAATAAAACCAAACCACAAAAAATATTGATTGTATAATCGTCATGAATATCAAGAAAATTTTTTTACAACTATCTAAAATTACAGATATTTGAAATATTATTAAAAAAAATTGTAAATTCTTGAATAAAAAAAATCAGTGAGCCTTCTAATCAAATGCCAATTACAGTCACAATTATTCTAAGTGCATCAAGCTCACGCGCTCAATATAATCTTTAATATCAACATATTGGGAATACATTCAATTAGGACAACTTACAGCTTAAGCCCACATGGCGACCAACCCATGTGAAGTTGGTCGCCATGTGTACACAGTCCCTTCATGGCTGCCTCTCAGTTTCATGGAAGGGCATGCCAAGGGATTGGAGGTTTTCGAGCAGAAATTTTCAACATCAGGCCGACACTACAGAAGAAACAGCTGGCCGCATCATTACGAGAAACAACAAGGCAGCCTCAACAAACATGCCGGGAAAAAAGCTTAGGCATTCTTGAGGTCGGTAATAATGGCGGCAAGTCTTTGAGCCTGTGCTGCCAGATCAGAAACAGCCTTGCTCGCCTCACTCATCGCCAAGGCCGTTTCTCTCGAAATGGAGTTTACATGGTCGACCGACTGGGCAATTTCCTCGGCAGAAGCTGATTGCTCTTCGCTTGCTGTGGCAATTCCCTGCACCTGATCGGCGGTCTGTTCTGCCAGCCCAAGAATCACCTTCAGCGCCTCGCCGCTTTGCAACGACAACTCTGTGGCAAGGTTTACCTTATTCACTGCTGCGTCCATGCGATGTACGCCATCTTGCGAGCTTTCCTGAATGGCATGAATGGCTTTGCCCACATCGAGGGTCGAGGCCATGGTCTTCTCAGCAAGCTTGCGCACCTCGTCAGCCACCACGGCAAAACCTCGGCCAGCATCGCCTGCGCGTGCGGCCTCAATGGCGGCATTGAGTGCCAGCAAATTGGTCTGATCAGCAATGTCCGAAATAACGGTCATAATTTCGTTGATGGCTTGGGCATGCCCGGAAAGCACATCCATACTGACCTTGAGAGCAGCGGCATCGTTTTGCACATCAGCAATCGCACTCTGGCATTGCGATGTCACATGATCGCCAGAGCGGGCCTTTTCCTGCATCTCAGCAGACAGATGCGCGCCATAGGAAGCATTCTTCGCCACCTCAAGCACCGCAGAATTCATTTCGCCCACAGCAGTTGCCGTATCTGCGATACGGTCTGCCTGCTGTTCCGCACCCCGGGAAGATTCTTCAATTTGCGCAGAAAGCTGTTCTGATGCAGAGGCAATGACGTGCACAACGTTTTCCAGTTGGTTCGCCGCATCAAGCAGGCCTTCTTTACGCGCGCTCTCTGCACGGTGTTGGGCCTCCAGTGCCTCGCCCTGAGCAATGCGGGCACTTTCTGCCGCCTCGTGCGCACGTGCGGATTCTTCCTGAGCGTGCTCTATATTCACCTTCAGCGCGTTTACCATGGCAATGATGGAATCGTACACGCCGAGCTTTTGGCAGCCGTCATCAACGTTATAATCGCCTTCAACAACCCGGTGCGCAATGGCGTTCAGTTCACTGGGGTCTTTGCCAAGCTGCTTGTGAGTGCCGCGAACAATAAACGCAACAGCACCGGCACCTACCAGCAAGGCCGCTATAAGCAATGAGCTGACCAGTATTCTCGCCCTTTCATAAAGTTCATCGCACGACTTACTGGCGGCGTCGGCCCCTTCAGTATTGATATTTACAAGCTCCATGAGCGATGCATTGCTCTGCTCGAAAAGGGCTCTGGATTTTCCTCTGAATATATCAATCGCCGCTTCCAATTTATTGTCATTTGAAAGCTGGATTATTTGAGCACTAACCTGAATATATTGTGCCCATTGCCTCGAAAAAGTGTCAAATGCTTGTTGCTCTTTTTGCGAAGATATTAGTTTAACATAACCAATTTTTGTTTTATCGAGCGCTGATAAAGCAGTTTCCATTCGTTTTTTATAAACGCTATTTTCTTCATCTGTTTTTGCATATACAAACAAAGCCTCAGCAAGCCTGTATTCCGAAGTCAGCAGAGTTGAATTCATCACACTTCGTGTAGAGCGCAACCAGTTTTCACTTATATCAGTAGACCCCTTGTTGATGTTTGCCATCTCAATCAGGCTGAATCCACCAACTAACGTTGCAAGCAGCAAAAGGAATCCAGACATAAGCATGAGCTTAACGCTAAGCTTCATATTCCCTCCAATCACATGTTTTTGCATGTATCGATTAAATTTTTTTGTGTTTCAATAATCTTATTTGCAGGATGCCAATATAAATTTTAACTATTAAACCAGTAAAAAACTGAATTGCTTAATTTTAAAATTTATATCAGGCTTTATAATCTGCATATTCTACTGAAATCTTTTCTATTTGTGATTCAATAGCCAAAAACGCTTTCACAAACCTTGGATCAAACTGCTTTCCGCTTTCACCAACAATAATATTAACCGCTTCTTTATGGGTGAACGGCGGTTTATATATACGTTGACAAACAAGTGCGTCATAAACATCTGCAACTGCTACGATGCGACCTGAAATTGGAATCTCTGCACCAGAAAGGCCTCTAGGGTATCCTGTTCCATTCCATCTTTCATGATGTGTCAATGCAATTTCTCCAGCCAGGCGCAAAAATGAATTTTCTCCTAACTTTCTCTGTGCTCCCAACATTGCCTTATATCCAATAATACAGTGCTCCTTCATCATGGAAAACTCTTCCTTGCTAAGCTTCCCCTCTTTATTCAATATTGCATCAGGAACACCGACCTTGCCGATATCATGCAACACTGCGGAATGATACAGCATGTCAATAGATTCATCATCCATAAACAGTTCAAGATCAGAAAGTTGCCTTGCCGCATGAGCCAGCGCGCATACATATTCCTGAGTGCGCTTGATGTGGCAGCCGGTTTCGGGATCACGGGTTTCAGCAAGGTCGGCCAGCATTTCAATTGTTGCCTGCTGGGTAAGCACAAGTTCCTTGGTGCGTTCCCGCACCATTGCCTCCAACCGGTCTCGGTGGCGTTTCAGTTCCAACTGGTTGCGCACCCGCGCTTTGACCAGCGAAGGATTGATGGGCTTGGTGATATAGTCCACGGCTCCTAGTTCAAGACCTTTTGTTTCATCGCCGATTTCACTAAGGGCGGTAACAAAAATAACGGGAACACCTCGGGTAGCTTCATTGCCCTTGAGCTTTGTGCACACATCGTAACCACTGATGTCGGGCATCATGACATCCAGCAGAATAATGTCGGGCAAGGGGGCGGCGATGGCCTTGTTGAGAGCCCGTGTTCCATTGGTGGCCGTCACCACTACATATTGATCTTTCAGTGCTTCCATAATTACGTAGAGATTGCTGACATCGTCATCAACTACGAGCACTGTGGGACGTTCAATATTCAATAAATGCCTCCTTCTATCGCACCTTCAGCGCCACAAGCAGGCTTTCAATAGCTTGTGATGCCTCTTCAATGTCAAAATTGCCCATGGCCTTCTGGAGACGCGCAAGGTCATCCTCCAATGCGGAGGGCATTTCCACTCCATCCAGATCTCTGACCTTGCCAAAGGCTTGAGCAACGTCGCATTCAAGTAATTTGCTGATTTCGGAAAGCAGGCTGCTCAGAGAAGAAGAATCAAATAAACGGCTTTCGCTGTCTGAATGGCTGTCAGCATCTTCAAAAAGTCTGATTGAAGTCAGTACGCTCTCCAGAGAGCAGAAAAACTGTTCAAACAAATCTTCTGTTACGCATTCTCTTGTGATGCCTATTTCAAGCTTTCCCGCTGCCCTGCTGAGCTCCATTGCGCCAATATTTCCCGCAACGCCTTTCAGCGAATGCGCTATTGAAGCAACAGCCGCCATGCTTCCCCGGTCACGCTCGGCACGCACAAGCGTAGCGGTATCAGCATAGTCTACGGCAAATTTTGCTAACAGATTTCTGTATAGCTCACGGTTACCGCCCATACGCAACACACCCTGCGTGACGGAGAGGCCAGGCAAAGCCATGACAGGCTGAGGAGCGTCCATGCTTTCACAGGGCAACTCTGACTGCAGAAAGGTTTTGTGCTTGCCCTGCTTTATCCAGCGAACGAGCGTAGCCAACAACTTGTCCGGCCTGATTGGCTTGCTCAGATGATCATTCATTCCGGCATTCAGGCTTCTTTCTCTATCACCAGCCATCGCATGAGCGGTCATGGCAATAATGGGGAGGTCGGCAACACCTGGCTTATTCAGCTCACGGATTCGTCTGGCGGTGCATAAACCGTCAAGTCCGGACATCTGAATATCCATAAGCACCGCGTCAAAATCACTATTTTTCACTGCCTCAATCGCCTCAAATCCGTTGCTGGCGACTTGCACAATAAGCCCGGCCTGTCCCAGAATTTCCAACGCAACCTTCTGGTTGATCTCATTATCCTCAACCAAAAGGATTCTGGCGTCATAAATTTTAGGCAGACCTTTCAGCCTTGCTCCACGATTGCTCACATCACTCTTCTTGTCGGACACCCTCTTGCCCAACGCCTCCATTACGGTGTCAAACAAGGTTGACGAATTCACCGGCTTGGCAAGAACTGTATTCACCCCAACATTTTTGGCCTCAAGGGAAATACCTTCATTGTTGTAGCCCGTGACCAAAAGGACAACGAAAGCATCGCGGGTGGCTTTCTGCCTAATCCGCTTGGCAACGGCGACACATTCCGTGTCAGACTTTTTTGAATCCAGCAGAACAAACAAGAAGGGGTCGTCGCTGTCTGTCTTATCCAGTGCATCCAGGGCTTCTGCGCCAGTGGTAACAGTGACGACACGGCAGAAGAAAGATTCCAAACATGAGGTTAGCGTGCGTTTTGTCTCGCTGTTTTCTGACACAACAAGACAACGTAAATGCTGCAAGTCCTGCATCAATACATCGTCAATTAGGCAGGCCTCTTGCTCACCCAATCCAACCCACGCGGTAAACCAGAAGGAACTACCTTGGCCCGGCACACTATTAACGCCAACTTCACCACCCATCAGTTCAGCCAACCGCTTGCAAATCGCCAGGCCAAGCCCTGTACCGCCATAATTGCGCGAAATTGAACCGTCAGCTTGCGTAAAAGCATTGAACAAATCGCTACTCTGCGACTCATCCAGGCCGATGCCGGTATCTGTAACGGCAAAACGAAGCAGTATGCGGTCCACACGACGCTCAACTTCCTTCACAGAAAGGAGTACGTGACCTTTTTCAGTAAATTTGATGGCATTTGTGGCATAATTTATAAGCACTTGTGAAAGACGCAAAGGGTCTCCCATCAAGTTATGAGGAATCGTGGCGTCTATGTCGAAAATAATTTCTAGATCGCATTCATCAGCTTTAACAGAAATAACACTGTATATTCTGTCAATGAGTTCCGTAAGATTAAAGTTAACTTCATCTATAACCATTTTCCCGGCTTCAATTTTAGAAAAATCCAGGATATCATCAATTATTCGCAAAAGAATATTACCAGAAAGCTGGATATCACTGACATATTCACGCTGCTTGTCAGTGATATCTGAATGCAATGCCAGGTGGGCAAGACCTAAAATTGCATGTATTGGCGTTCTTATTTCATGGCTCATCCTAGCCAAAAATTCACTTTTTGCCTTGTTTGCTTCCTCAGCAATAAGTTTTGCATGCTCCAGGTAACTGGCTGCGGCATGTTGTTCCGTAATATCCAAGGATAAAGAAACCACACCAGTCATGCGATTACTGCTATCCATCAGCGGGATTTCGGTCGTGCGCAGCAGGTGCTCGCTCCCATCGGCAAAAACATGAATGAACTCAAAAGTCTGGGTAGTGCAGTTTCCTCCGGCGCAGAGATTGTTCTCCATGTTTTCCCTGGCGGTCTCGCCGAGGAAAATTTCCTCCTGTGTTTTGCCCAGAATGTTTTCAGTTTTTAGGGCGTACACGTTTTCAAAAAAACGATTGCCCATAAGGTAGCGCCCTTCGGCATCTTTGAGAGTTACCATGCAAGGCAAATTATCAATAATGACGCGCAACATGCGCTCTTGTTCGGCAAGAGCGAGTGCGGCGCGACGTTTTTCAGAAACATCCTCAATGTATGCAGTCAGTTGAACAATTCCATCTGGTAACAACTTATAGTGACTACAAAAATTAAGATAACAATCATATCCTCCCACAACAGCACGCAGCTGCACCTCGGTCTGTTCATGCTCCTGACCGGCAAACATACGGGTCAGCACATTATTGAGCCCAGTCCTTGCCATTGCAGCATCTTGTGGATCAACATTGCGCCATAAGGATTCAGGACTAGTAATTATTTCATCAACAGTAATTCCAAGTAGTTCACACATTCTCTGACTAGTAAATGTGAATAATCTGCTTCCATCTTCAAAACAGCACAACTGAAAAACCCCTACAGACAGGGATTCAGCCATATCTACCAATTGAGTTTGAGACCTCTTTACATTCTTTAAAGCTGCCAAAATTTCGTTTTTGTGCGCCACCAGCTGTGCCTGGGACAAAACCAGAGAATTTGCCTGAAGACATGTCTTATCAAGCAGTTCCTTTACCTGAAGACTGCTAGACAAAATTTCCAGATTTTGCCCCACAACGGGCAGCAATTCTTCCATAAAAAACTCAACGAGTTCGCCTTGCGGCTCTGCCAGAACAAGTTCAAGTACAGCCAGCTTTTTACCCTGGCTGATTACTGGCAATAGAAGCCACCTGCCTCCAGACACATTACGTGCACAGATGAAGGTACCAGTCGGCACGACATCTTCATTGCCGTTGCCTGCAATTTTTGCATCAAAAAAGTATGAGGAGGAGGAGGAGCATGCAGGATCCAAATCGCAAAATGCAGAACCATCAACACTTGTAAAGTTTTCCTGAGAGTTGTCTGCCAGATAAAGTTCACATTGCGTAATACCCCATCGGCCACGTAGCCGTGAAAGCAAAGCAAAAGAAAATTCAGAAAAGGTCGTTGCGGACAGCAGAGCTTCGGCAATATTGCCAACTTCAGTTTTTACACGCAAAAATTTGCTGTGCTCAGCCGCACATACCCTCAGCCTGTCCAGGTTATTTGCAAGTTGCCCTATTTCATTATTCCACCTTCTATAAGGAACTACCTGCTCATAACACCCGTGGGTTACGCTTTCTATTGCCTTGCATAAACTGCGCAGCGGCCGAACCACGCTGACTTTGAATATTGTCAGCACAATACACAATGACATGACCACGGTGATTGATATCGCCAATGCAAACATGGAAATGGTTTTCCGGGTGTTTGCCATGACGTCATCCCGATCCAGAATCAACCCATTGCGCATTGATTCGGCAAGACAAGAGGTGTCGTGCCTGAGCGTGTTCAGAAACGGCAAAACCTTATCATGCATATATTCAAGGGCGTACACTCGAGTATGAGTCCTCGCCACATCCTGAACCTTGTCAAATTCAACAAGCAGTTCCCCAAACTGTCGTCTTAGCGCATCAATGCCCTCGGCATTGTTTGGTGATTTATTTTTAGCAACTGAAATCAACGAAAAGTACGCATTAATATTTTTTTCTAGCTCTACTCTACTCGATAGATGTTTTTCTTCACTATCTTGCAGAGCAAGTTCATATACCTGCTGGTATGCAGAAACACTTTCTTTATTTGAGCTTATCACTGCAATTACAGCTTTTATTTTTGTATCCACAAGCTCTGCATACAAGGAGTCGACGCTTTCACTGCCCTTAGCTGCAAGCACAAAAATAATTATCAACGCAGTGCCCGTGGGAAGAAGCGAAATAACCAGCTTGGCGCGAATGGAGAGATTGGCAAACCAAGTTATAATTTTTAAGTATATCAGATAAAGAGCTGCCATCTATCGTATCCAGCACACTACATGATTCTAATATTATAAATAAATATGTATTCACAATTTTACACATCAAACCATGAATACCTGCCAGTAGAAATCTTACAGCAAGAATATATATTGAATTGTAAAATTGAATTTTAAGATTTTACACAATTTTACATTGATCACTGTTTTTTTTCTCATACCATGTAAAAAATCATTAAAATTTTAACCAGGACATCATCTATCACTGCCAACAAAAAAACATATCGCGTGGCTTGTAATAATGAAGAATTACGAATTCCACAGAATACTATTATCCAGCATGTCATGCATAAAAGTTGAATGATAACATATAAAAACGAGATAAATTCATGAGCACAGAACGAAAGTATACTTTTTCATGGAGTACTATCGGAGATAACATGGCTGTTGCACGCCCAAGCCTTGGAGTATATACCCGCATTGAAGTATATAGACTTCTGCAATATACTTTGAGAGACATTCTTGAAGATGAATTTGGACATATAAAAACAGATGAAATATTCCGCAGAGCCGGTGCTCTTGCAGGCAAAGAATTTTATAAAAAGTATATTACAGATGTCAGTGACATTTCAGGCTTGGTGAAAATCATTGAAGACAAGTTCATGGAACTGGGAATAGGTATCTTTCGCGTGGAAAGTATCGATCTCGACACCCTGAGCTTCACTCTGAATGTTGAAGAAGACCTCGACTGCTCTGGACTGCCGGACAGCAACGAACAGATTTGCGTTTATGATGAGGGCTTTATCCAGGGCATCCTTGAATCGTACACGGGGACAAAGTTCAAAGTCCGCGAGATTGACTGTTGGTGCACCGGAGCCCGCACCTGCCGTTTCAACGCCAATGCTATAGATCAGACGCACGGTGATTAATGAAAATGGATCTCTTTGTTGATTGCGACATGCAGATAAGCACGGTGCATAAAGTACTGCATCATGTTGAAAAATTGCTCGATGCTGCAACCCCTCCGGAAGTTCCTTCTGCATTTACAAAAAACGAAGACTTTATCCGGCTGCATGAAAAAATGATATCCTTGCGTGATATTATGACATCTTTTGCTTCCGGCGACCTTTCCCCCCAGATTACAATGAGCGGAGTTGTCGCAGGGTCATGCAAGGCTTTACAGGCGAACCTTCGGCATATGACATGGAAGGTGCAGCAAGTTGAAAATGGAGACTATTCGCAACGCATGGACTTCATGGGAGACTTTTCGTCTTCATTCAACAGCATGGTAGTCCAGCTTGCAAACACGATAGATGCTTTACAGCAGAAGGAAGCGTCCCTTCAGGAAGAGGCCAGGCAACGCAATGAAGCCATGAGGCAACTGGAGCAAAGTGAAGCCAAATTTAAATATATGGCACAGCATGATCCACTGACTGGCGTGTTTAATCGCAGATTTTTCTTCTTTTCCGCAATGGAACAGATGGAGCGGTGCTTTGCAATGCGACGAAACTGCTGCTATTGCCTTCTTGATGTAGATCACTTCAAAAAATTTAATGATACATACGGCCATGTTGAAGGCGATTGGGCATTGAAGCATATTGTGGAGCAAGCTCAAAAAAGCCTGCGGCGGGCTGACATCATGGGGCGTTACGGGGGCGAGGAATTCATCTTTTTCTTTTCCGATGCCGATATGGAACAGGGCCGTGCTGCGGCGGAGAGAATTCGTGTAGCGGTGGAAAGTGAGCCTTGCCAGCTTCAAGATGGCAGAAAAATTCCCGTGACTGTGAGTATGGGGGTTGCAGGCCTGCTAGCAAAAAAAGTGGCAGACCAGAATAGCAATATCCTTCAGCAACATGCAATAAAAATAGCTGACACAGCATTGTATCAGGCCAAGGGAAACGGAAGGAATACCGTTCATGTTGCTGAAATTGTTAATATTACATAAAAAATGCGTGCCTCACACCTTTTTCTATGACACTCCATATTACCCGCTCGCAATAAACTGCCCCCCGTAGGAAGTAACCGATCTGTTTGTATTCAAAAAATTCAAGCACAGCCTTATGACCTGGAATTTTCCCATCCAGGCACATAGGTCGAATATTCTAAAAGCTGTTGCTGGTTCCAGGCCATTGCAGGTCATGAAGATTATTTCATTCAGCAGAATCTTGAATGCCCCACAAAAGAACGCATATTTAATGCTTTTTTTGTGGCATCCCAACTAGCTAGTGACGTGAATGAAGCGTTTTTGTGATCCATATTCCTTTCAGAAAAGCTCTCCGGCCTGACGGCGCTTAAGGAAATCTCATAATTCCATTCTCTGGTATTCTACTTGTTGATGTTACATTATCCTGTGAGTGCTTTTATCTGTAAATTATCATGTATTTTTAACGTGTTAAAGCATATGAACGAAAACCATATCCAGCAGTCTTCTAGCTAGTTGATCAATCTTAAAATTTTTACTGCTTTTCGGGCCGACAATCGAAAAATGCATTTTCTGCATCACCGCCTGTTGAAAAGTGATTCGCGGTGTCGTCCCTTGTTGCGCAGGACATCAGTTTTCGGTGGAAAGCTATACGACCCACTATCTTAAAAAGTTGTGCTCCTAGATTGTTCCTGAAAAAATGACTATGGTTGTTCGGATTGTACTCCTTGACAGCCCAATTGCATTAAAGGCAATCTTGACAACGGTGACAGTCTATCAGATGCAACCTTTCATAAGGCTATACACATATGCTTTCTGATCTTCAGCCTTCAGTGCAATCATACGCTGACGTCATTTCCAAAGTTACAGGTATTGACGTTGAAATTATGGACAGCAGTATGGTTCGTGTTGCTGGAACAGGCATATATGCCGACAAGGTGGGCGAGAGCCTTGCGCAGGCTGGAGAAGTGTACAAGGAGGTCATGCGGAGCCGCCAAACAGTGCTGGTTAAATCCCCACGGCACCATGAAATCTGCACCAACTGCCATAATCAGGATAACTGCCGCGAGCGTTTCTCTCTGGCGACCCCCATTGCCGATGCCGCAACCCTGCACGGCGTCATTGGCCTTGTCTGCTTCAACGATGAAGACCGCGCCCGCGTGATGGCCTCACTGGACAGCTATTCCGCCTTCATTTCTTTTCTGGCCGACGGTCTGGCCCTGAAAATCGGCGAAAAAACGCACCTCAGCCAGACCACGCGTATGCTCGACCTCATGCTTCAGGCCGTGGATATTCCAGGCCTTGGGCTTATTTTGTTCAACCGGGACGGTAGCCAGCTCTACGCCAACACCCCAGCTCGCGAATTTTTTGGTGAAACACAAGGCAAAAACCTTCAGTCTGGCGATATCCAGCCCTGCGGCAGCTCTGTATACGGCTACGAAGAATTTGAGGTCAAAGCACCGGATGGGGTCGTGCATACGTTGCCAGGCCGAATGGTGCATCTGGATTGCGGGCAACACTACTCGGCCGACATGTTCGCCTTTGAGCTGCCCAAGAGGCTGGCGCGCCTGGCTGGCGACCTGAACTCCCACAGCGCGGCCTCGGGCTTTGATTCCATCATTGGCAGCTCCGGCCCCCTTGAAAGCCTGAAAACCAAGGCCATGCAGATTGCTGATTCCGGTTCAACGGTTCTGATCACCGGCGAATCCGGCACAGGCAAGGAGCTTTTGGCCCGGGCCATACACAATGCCGGGCCGCGCAAAAATGCGCCGTTCATTGCCATTAACTGCGGCGGCATTCCTGATACGCTGCTTGAGAGCGAGCTTTTCGGCTATGTCAGCGGCGCATTTACGGGCGCCTCCAGCAAAGGGCGCATGGGAAAGTTTGAACTGGCCGAGGGCGGGGTTATTTTTCTGGACGAGATATCGGCCATGCCGCTTTACGTGCAGGTTAAACTACTGCGAGTTCTCCAGGAGCGCGTTGTCATCCGCCTTGGCTCCAACAGGCTTATCTCCGTCAATGTGCGCGTTATTGCCGCCAGTAACGAAGACCTCCGCGACTGCATTGCGCGCAATGCCTTTCGCGAAGATCTTTTCTATCGGCTCAACGTCATTCCCCTCGATATGCCGCCATTACGGCAGCGTGTTGGGGATGTGCCCATTCTTGCCAACTTTTTTCTGGATAAATACTGCGCCCTGTTTCAAAAACGCCGCCCCCGGCTGAGATCGTCAGTGCAGCACCTGCTTGAGCAGTATCCCTGGCCGGGCAACGTGCGCGAACTGGAACACGTGGTGGAATACGCCGTCAACATGATGCCCGAAGACGGCACCATTGATATTGACTGTCTGCCAGCAAAGCTGCTGGACGACGTGCGCCGTCTGAAAACACCTGCCCCCCCAGCAGTGGAACAAGATCCCCCAATTTCAGGCGTGCAGCAGATCATTCCCTTGGCGCAAATGGAAGAACAGGCCATCCGTGCAGCATTAAATGTTTTTGGCACCAGCACTGCGGGCAAAAAAAAGGCAGCCCAGGCCTTGGGATTGAGCCTGGCGACCTTCTACCGCAAGCTTCATTCTTTCTCAAATTAAGAATTTTTCACACAAGACTGCATCTCAATATGAGAATTTTCTCATTTTGAGAAGCAGTCTTTTTTTATTCCCCTCCCTCCGCATTCCTCCACTCCACAGTCATAATTGACATTTTTTTCACTTGCACAGTTTGGCCCTCTTTTTGCCTAAAGAGTGATGAAAGGCTTTGGCCGCACTTCACTGAAATCGTTACACGCGAGGGCAACATGTCTATCAGGATGCACCTGAATTCTTACCAAAAAACTCCCGGCACGGGCACCGATCTTTCGACATTATCCCCCTCGGTTGCCAAAAACGTGCGATCTTTCCACGCCACCTTCAAGGAATACGAACCCACGCCGCTGAACCGGTTGCCGGGGCTGGCCGCCGAGCTTGGGGTGAAAAACGTATTCGTCAAGGACGAATCCAAACGCTTCGGGCTTAACGCCTTCAAGGTGCTTGGCGGCTCTTACGCCATGGGGCGCTACATTGCGGACAAAATACACCTGCCGCTGCAAAGTCTCACGCGTGCCAACCTTGATGCTCCCGAAGCAAAGGCCAAGGCTGGCGATATCACCTTTATCACCACCACGGACGGCAATCACGGGCGCGGCCTCGCCTGGACGGCCCGTGAGCTGGGCTACAAGTGCATAGTCTTCATGCCCAAGGGATCGGAAGAAATCCGCAAGAACAATATTCTGGCCGAAGGCGCGCAGTGCACAGTGACCGACCTCAATTACGACGAGGCCGTGCGCATGAGCTGGGGCCTTGCCCAGGAAAACGGCTATGTGATGGTACAGGACACCGCCTGGGAAGGTTATGAAGAAATCCCCACCTGGATCATGCAGGGCTACATGACCCTTGCGACCGAAGCTCTTGAGCAGCTCAAGGCCATGGACGCCCTGCCCACGCACTGTTTCCTCCAGGCGGGCGTCGGTTCGTTTGCCGGTGCGGTTGTGGGCAGTCTGGTTGCCGCCCTGGGCGAAAAAGCCCCCAAGTTCATCATTGTGGAGCCGCACTCGGCCAACTGCATCTACAAGTCGGCCGTGGCAGGCGATGGCAAACCCCATACCGTGGGGGGCGACCTGCAAACCCTGATGGCCGGCCTTGCCTGCGGCGAGCCCAACACCATCAGCTGGGAAATCCTGCGCGACTACTCCACCGCCTACATTTCCTGCCCCGACTATGTGGCAGCCAACGGCATGCGCATTCTTGCCGCACCGCTCCGCGGCGACGCCCCCATTGTTTCGGGCGAATCCGGCGCTGTGACCACTGGTATCGTGCAGTGGCTCATGAAGCACCCGGCAGCCGAAGCCCAGCGCATAGCCCTTGGGCTTGGCGAGGATTCCTCCGTGCTGCTCATCAGCACCGAGGGCAATACAGCTCCTGAAGTTTACAAAAATGTTGTCTGGCTCGGGGCGCACCCCGACCTTGATCCGGCTTAGCGCACCGCTGGTGCAACCCTTGCGCATGGCTCAGGACAAAAATCTGCTTTCACCTAAGGAGAAAACCAATGGATTTCGCCAAGATCACTGAACTCAGCAAAAAATACGAACCTCAGATGACGCGCTTTCTGCGCGACATGATCGCCATTCCTTCCGAAAGCTGCCAGGAAGAAGCCGTCGTCAAGCGCATCAAGCAGGAAATGGAAGCCGTGGGCTTTGACCGCGTGGAAATCGACAAGATGGGCAACGTCATCGGCTACATGGGCAACGGACCGCGCCTTGTCGCCTTTGACGCGCACATCGACACTGTGGGCATTGGTGAACGCGCCAACTGGACCTTCGATCCCTACCAGGGATACGAAGACACCGAAACCATCGGCGGCCGGGGCGCTTCCGACCAGGAAGGCGGTATGGCTTCAATGGTTTACGGCGCGCGGATCATGAAAGAACTGGGCATTATCCCCGCTGACGTTACCGTGGCCATGGTCGGCACTGTACAAGAAGAAGACTGCGATGGCCTGTGCTGGCAGTACCTTATCAAGGAACACGGCCTCAAACCCGAATTTGTGGTTTCCACTGAACCCACCGACGGCGGCATTTACCGTGGTCAGCGCGGCCGCATGGAAATCCGCGTGGATGTGCGCGGTGTCTCCTGCCACGGCTCCGCCCCCGAACGTGGCGACAACGCCATCTTCCGCATGGGGCATATTCTCACCGAGCTGGAAGAGCTGCACAAAAAGCTGCAGGACGACCCATTCCTCGGCAAGGGTTCGCTGACTGTTTCGCAGATTTTCTACTCCTCCCCTTCGCGCTGCGCCGTGGCCGACGGCTGCTCCATTTCCATCGACCGCCGCCTGACCATGGGCGAAGACAAGGATCTTGCCCTCGGCCAGATACGCGACCTGCCTTCCGTGCGCGCCGCTGGCGACCTTGTGAAGGTGTCCATGTACACCTACGAGGCTCCCTCATGGACCGGCCTTGTATACCCCACAGACTGCTACTTCCCCACCTGGGTACTGCCCCAGGATCACGTTGTCTGCAAATCCGCTGAAGAAGCGTACCGCAACCTCTTTGGCAAGGAAGGCCGCACCGACAAGTGGACCTTCTCCACCAACGGCGTGTCCATCATGGGCATGTTCGGCATCCCGGTAGTGGGCTTTGGCCCTGGCAAAGAAAAGGAAGCGCACGCCCCCAATGAAAAAACCTGGAAGGAAGATCTCGTGCGCTGCGCCGCCCTCTACGCCGCCCTTCCGGCCACCTACGCACAAAAAGGATAACCCCATGAGCGCCACGCAAAGGGATCTTGTCGTCATCGCCATAGGTGGCAACTCGCTTATCAGCGCGCGCGATAAAAAAAGCGTCACGGATCAGTATGATGCCATCTGTACCACAGTGGCCCATATAGCGGACGTTATCGAGTCGGGCCGCAGGGTGGTTATTACCCACGGCAACGGCCCGCAGGTGGGGTTTATCCTGCTGAGGTCAGAAATAGCACGCAAAAGCAACGGATTGCATTCCGTACCGCTGGTTTCGTGCGTTGCCGACACGCAGGGGGCCATTGGCTGGCAGATCCAGCAGGCCCTTACCAACGAGCTTGCGGCACGCAAGCATCAGGGGCGCGTTGTCAGCCTTGTCACCCAGGTGAGGGTAAACGCCGATGACCCCGGCTTTACCAACCCCGACAAGTTCGTTGGGGAATTCTACGATGCGGAAGACCTGCCTGCACTGCGCGAGCAGAATCCCCAGTGGGAACTCAAGGAAGACCCGGGCCGGGGCTGGCGGCGCGTGGTTCCCAGTCCTGCGCCGGTGGAAATTGTGGAGCTGGATGCCATCCGCGCCCTGCTCAATGATGGATTCAATCTGGTGACTGTGGGCGGCGGCGGCATCCCGGTGGTGGATCAGGGCAACGGCGCGCTGCGCGGCGTTGACGCCGTTATCGACAAAGATCTGGCCTCGCGCCTGCTTGCCAACGCCCTTGGGGCTGGCACGCTGATCATTTCCACAGGTGTGGAAAAGGTCTGCGTCAATTTTGGCAAACCAGATCAAAAAGCCCTTGGGCAGACAACAGCCGCCGAAATGCAGGCCTATTACGATCAGGGGCAGTTCCCGGCTGGCAGCATGGGGCCCAAAGTCAAGGCGGCTCTGGATTTCCTGGCCGCTGGCGGGGAAAGGGTGATCATTACCAGCCCAGAGCACCTCAAGGCCGCCATCAACAATCAGGGCGGCACCCACATTGTGCCTTAACGCCGCCCGGTAACTCGGCCGCAGACCAAACAAACACAGATACCACTTACCGATTTGCAGGAGAATCCCATGGACCGTACCGGTATTCGCGAACACATCAAGTGCCTTTCCAAATTGAACTTCAAAAACATGTACATGAAGGACTTTCTGGAAACATGGCACAAGAGCGACGACGAAATTGCCGCCACCTTCGCAGTTGCCGACATTCTGCGTGGCCTGCGCACCAACAATGTTTCCACGCGCATTTTTGATTCCGGGCTGGGCATCTCCCTGTTCCGCGACAATTCCACCCGTACCCGCTTTTCTTTTGCCTCGGCCTGCAACCTGCTGGGCCTGACCGTACAGGATCTTGATGAAGGCAAATCGCAGATAGCCCACGGCGAAACCGTGCGCGAAACCGCCAACATGGTGTCCTTCATGGCAGAAACCGTGGGCATTCGCGACGACATGTTCATCGGCAAGGGCAATACCTACATGCGTGAAGTGGCCGGGGCCCTGCAGGAAGGCTTTGACGAGGGAGTGCTGGAACAGCGCCCCACCATCGTTGATCTGCAGTGCGATATCGACCACCCCACCCAGTGCATGGCCGACATGCTGCACATCATCAACCACTTTGGCGGCGTGGAGAAACTCAAAGGCAAAAAAGTCGCCATGACCTGGGCCTACTCCCCTTCCTACGGCAAGCCCCTTTCTGTTCCCCAGGGCGTTATCGGCCTCATGACCCGCTTTGGCATGGATGTGACGCTGGCGCACCCCGAAGGCTATGAAGTTATGCCCGAAGTGGAAGCCATTGCCGCAGAAAACGCCAAGGCTTCCGGTTGCACATACAGCCGCACCAACTCCATGGAAGAAGCCTTTGCCGGAGCCGACATTGTCTACCCCAAGAGCTGGGCTCCCTTTGCCGCCATGGAAAAACGCTCGGCCCTCTACGAGCAGAACGACCACGACGGCATCAAAAAGCTTGAAAAAGAACTGCTGACCCAGAATGCCAACTACAAGAGCTGGGAATGCACAGAAAAACTCATGGCTACCACCAACAAGGGCAATGCCCTGTACCTGCACTGCCTGCCCGCCGATATCACCGGTGTTTCGTGCAAGGAAGGCGAAGTGGAAGCCAGCGTGTTCGATCGTTACCGTGCGCCCCTTTACCTTGAGGCCAGCTACAAGCCCTACATCATCGCCGCAATGATCCTGTTGGCGCGCAAGGCTGATCCCTCTGACACCCTCATGCGTCTGCTGGAATCGGGCAGCCCTCGCATCCGCTAGGTACAACCCGCGGCCCCGGGGGGAATACCCCACTCCCCGGGGCTGTAAACCATTTCGTAGCGCCAGCGCGGCAACAACAGGAGTAAGGCTTTGAAAATCCTTATCCGCAACGGAACAGTTGTTACTCCCACAGGTATTCATAAGACTGACCTGCTGCTTGCCGATGGCCTTATCGCGGAAGTGAACGAAAACCTGTCGTGCGGCGATGCCAACGTCATAGACGCTTCAGGCAAGCTCTTGCTGCCCGGCGGTGTGGATGTGCATACCCACGTTACGCTCAATCCCGATGCCGCGACTGGCTCCGACATTTACTTTACGGCAACGCGCGCAGCCCTGATGGGCGGCACCACAAGCATTGTGGAGCACATGGGCTTTACGCCGCAGGGACGTAGCGTAACCGAACAAATGTACCTCTACGAAAACCTGGCTGCCGGACAGTCCTCCGCAGACTACGGATTCCACGGACTGATCCAGAGTTCGGACAACAATTTTTTCCCTCTGCTGCGCGCCTTTGCCGAACGCGGCATGACCTCGGTCAAAGCCTACATGACCTACGCCCAGCGCTGCTGCGACGGTCAACTCTCTGCCCTGCTGAAAGCCTGCGCCGAACAGGGAATCCTGCTGGCCGTGCATGCCGAAGACCATCATTGCATACAAAATGGTCTGGCGGCCTGCTCCTCGCCCGGTCACGGCGACCCCATATGGCATGCCAGAAGCCGTCCCCCGGAGTGCGAAGCCGCTGCCGTGCAACGCCTGCTGCGCATTGCCGCAGATGCGGGCGAGGCTCCCGTGTACATCGTGCATCTTTCCACCGCATCCGCCCTCTCAATCATACGCAAGGCACGTGAGGCGGGGCAACGCAACATCTTTGTGGAGACATGCACCCAGTACCTCACCCTCACAGAAGACCGTTATTCTGATCCCGTTTCCGGTGTGCAGTACATCCTGTCGCCTCCCTTGCGCAAACAGGAAGATGTGGACGCCCTTTGGGCCGGATTGCGCGATGGGCACATCCAGACTGTTGCCACGGATCATTGCTCGTTCTCCCTGGCCGAAAAAAACCGGGGGTTGGGCGACTTTACCCGCTGCCCTGGCGGCGCCCCGGGCATTGAAGAACGCGTCGCCCTTCTGTTCAGCGAGGGGGTCGGCAAGGGGCGGCTGAGCCTCCAACGCTTTGTGGAAGTCATGTCCGCCAACCCGGCAAAACTTATGGGCCTCTATCCACGCAAAGGAGCGCTCCAACCCGGCGCGGACGCGGATATCATCATGCTTGACCCACAAGAGGACGGCATCTTGAGCGCCAGCAATCTGCACGGCCCGTGGGGCTATACCCTTTACGAAGGCGTGCCCGTCAAGGGTTCGGTAGAAATGGTTTTTCTCCGTGGAACATGCGTGGTTCACAATGGATTTTTTCTGGGTCAGCGCGGTGATGGAAGTCTGCTGTGCCGTCAACGCTTCATGGAGGCGCATTGATCTGGTGAATTTTCTGGGGCGGCGCATGCGGCCTGAAGTACAACTGACAACGGCCAACGGCAGGATAATAAGGAGCCATTCCATGTTATACTTACGCAACGCGGTTATGATTGATGCTGAAACTTTCGAGCTTGCCAGCGGCCACTTTGCCGTGGAGGAAGGGCCCGCAGGTTCGGTAAAGCCCATCGCAGAAATCCCTCCTGCCGCCACGCTTACTGCAGGCAACCGCGTGCTGGACTGTAAAGGGCGCTTTGTAACCCGCGCCCTGAGCTGCGGGCACCACCACATCTATTCCTGCCTTTCGCGCGGTATGCCGCCTGCCCTCCGAAGCCCGAAAGATTTTGCCGACATGCTTGCCCTCGTGTGGTGGCGGCTCGACAAATGCCTCGACCGCGACATGACTGAAGCCTCGGCTCTGGCCACAGCCATGTATCTTGCCAAAAACGGCGTGGCATTCTGCATAGACCACCACGCCTCGCCCAATGCAGTGGAGGGCAGCCTCTCGGTGATTGCAGACGCCATGGATCGCATCGGCGTGGGGCATCTGCTCTGTTATGAAACCTCTGACCGCGACGGGCGCGACATTGCCCTCAAGGGCCTTGAGGAACACGAGCGCTATCTTTCCGCCGGGGGCAAGGGGCATGTGGGCCTGCACGCCTCGTTCACTGTAAGCGACGAAACGCTGCAGGCCGCAGTGGACATAGCCCGCCGCCACGGCACGGGCGTGCACATTCATGTGGCCGAGGCCGCCTCAGATCAGCAGCACTGCCTGCATACTTATGGAAAAACCGTTGTGCAGCGTCTCGCGGACTTTGGCGCGCTGGAACTGCCGCAAACAATTCTGGGCCATTGCGTCCACATTGTCTCCGAAGACAGGGATATCCTCTCCAAGGCCCCCTGCTGGATCGCGCAGAACACCGAATCCAACCAGAACAACAATGTGGGCCTGGCTTCATACGGCTACAGCAACCGCGTCATGCTGGGCACGGACGGCATGCATTCCGACATGATCCGCTCTGCCCAAAGCTCCTTTTTTGCGGGTGTGCGGGTTGAAGGCCTCTCGCCAGCCGGGGCTTACGCGAGGCTTCGCAACGTCCACAACCATACGTCCCTGCACGGCCCCTGCGGCGACGCCCCCAACAACCTCGTTATCCTTGAATACGACACGCCCACGCCCCTGCGCCCCAATAATGCGCTGGGGCATTTTTTTTACGGGCTCACGGCAGGGCATGTGCACACGGTTATCAGCCAGGGACGGGTGATTGTGGAAGACGGGCGGCTTACCCGTTGCGACGAAAACGAAATACTGACCTTCGCACGTCAACAGGCAGAACGGCTCTGGAACAGGCTTGCCTAGGTCCCGCATCTCCGAGGAGGATTTATGGTTTCTGATCACATGCACGGCCTTGACCCCGTCAGGCTTCTGCGCTGGATACTGGAAGACCTCAACCGGGGTTCGGCCCTGGGAATCGTCAAGGATCTTTTTTTCATACCGCAGCAGGATGACCCCTTTCGCTTGCAGCGCTACGGCGTAGCACTTGAAAACCCTCTGGGCGTGGCTGCTGGCCCGCACACGCAGATGGCCCAGAACATCGTGGCCGCGTGGCTTTGCGGCGCGCGCTACATGGAACTTAAAACCGTGCAGGTGCTGGACCAGATTTCAGTGACCAAGCCCTGCATCGACATGCACGACGAAGGCTACAACTGCGAATGGTCGCAGGAGCTGAGTCTTGAGCAAAGCTATGAGGAATATCTTAAGGCCTGGATGCTGATACACGTGCTGCATGACCGCCTCGGCTTTGCCGGTACGCCTGGCGTCATTTTCAACATGAGCGCGGGCTACAGCATGGAAGGCATCCTGAGCCCTGGGGTGCAGAACTTTCTGAACCGTATGCAAAACTGCGGCGACGATGTGCGCGCCATGCAGAACCGCCTTGCCTCCGTATACCCACGTGCGGCGCAGCTGGATATACCCGGCTGCATGAGCAACAGCCTGACCATCTCCTGCATGCACGGCTGCCCGCCAGAAGAAGTGGAAAAGATATCCCTCTACTTTTTACAGCAGCGCAGGCTCAATACAACGCTCAAGATGAATCCCACCCTGCTGGGCGCAGATCGAGTGCGCGGTATCCTTAACGAAAGTCTGGGCTATGAGACCACTGTGCCAGACATCGCCTTTGAACACGACATTTCCTACGAAACTGCCCTGCGCATCGTGCGCAACTGTTGCAGCGCCGCCAGCGATCTGGGACTCGCCTTCTCCGTCAAGCTCACCAATACGCTGGAAACGATTAATTCGGGCCAGAGGCTGCCCGAAAAAGAAAACATGGTCTACATGAGCGGCCGGTCGCTCTACCCCATTTCCATCGCAGTGGCCGAAAAGCTGCAAAAAGACTTTAACGGCGGGCTGGACATTTCCTTCTGCGCCGGGGTGGATGCCTTTAATGTGGCAGATACCCTGGCCTGTGGACTGGCTCCTGTCACCGTCTGTTCAGACCTGCTCAAACCCGGCGGCTACGGCAGGCTTGCCCAGTATGTGGAAAACCTGCGCACGGCCATGCGCGCAGCAGGAGCCGCCAGCCTGGCAGATTTTCCGGCTGCTGTAGCCGCCCTCCCCGACCGGGCCGACCGGGCTGCCGCTGTTCTGCATAACCTCGCCGCCTGCGCCAGGGCCGCTGCCGCGCACGGCTCCCGCTATGCCAAGCAGGCAGGGCGCCATAGCGATGTCAAAACATCCCGCCCGTTGCCAGCTCTGGATTGCGCCGATGCGCCCTGTATGAGTCAGTGCCCTGCGGGGCAGAACATTCCGGCCTACATGGAACGCTGCGCGGCAGCGGATATGGACGGTGCGGCGAGCACCATCACGGCGACCAATCCCTTCCCTGCCGTTCTTGGGGCCATGTGCAATCAAGCCTGCCGTGAAAAATGCATGCGTGGGCAGTATGACGATGGCCTGCAAATAAGGGCTGTGAAGGGTTGCGTGGCGCGGCTTGGCAATCGGACGCGCTCGCCAGCTACGGCCAACGGGCGCTCTGTTGCGGTTATCGGCGCAGGCCCAGCCGGACTCAGTTGCGCATATTATCTGGCTTTGGCCGGGTGCAGTGTGGACGTTTATGAAGGCGCTCAGACTGAAGGCGGCCGCACGTTAGCCCCCATTCTGGAAAAGGGGGGCAAGGCGGCGGAGCATGTCCGGCAGGATGTGGACGCAATACTGGCCCTTGGCGTGCGACTGCGTCGGGGCAAGCCCATAGATGACAAGGCGCTGGCCGATCTGGCTGGTAAAACGGACGCTGTATATATTTCTTCGGGCGTGGAAGGACTTGCCTCCGCCGACGCCCGCAATATCTTCCGGTCAACCCCTTCCGGAAGCCGTGGCCCTGCCTCGACGCTTGTTGCTGGCGTTGGGGAAGGAAGCTGCACCTCCTCCACCATCCTGGCCCGTCTGGGCATACTGCCCGCCAGCAACTCCGGGCGGGCCGGGATGAACCAGAAGCAAGCTTACCCTGAACCAACCGATCTTGCCGGGCTGCGCCGCAAGCAGGCTTTCCGCCTCAATGGCGCATCCAGGGCATCCCTTTTGCCCACCGCACCAGATGCAGAAGAAGCTGCACGGAAGGAGGCGGCCCGCTGCCTGCATTGCGACCAGTACTGCGGCGCATGCGTGGCCTTGTGCCCCAACAGGGCCAACGTGCTGCTCAGCACCACCGCGCTTTCATGGCCCATACAGGAAGCGTTCCACGATGGTCAAACCACCCACATACGCACTCTGGGCTTTAGCGGAATCCAGCAGCCTGCCCAGATAGTGAACATAGGCGACTTCTGCAATGAATGCGGCAACTGCCGTGCTTTCTGTCCTTCTTCCGGCGCGCCCTACAAGGACAAAATGCGCCTGCACCTCAGCCGTACTTCTTTCGACGCGGATGCCAACGGCTTCTGGAGTCCCGACGCAACGCTGTTTTACGGCAAGCGCCACGGCAAACCATGGAGCCTGCGTCTGGAAGGTGAAATCCTCACGTATGAAGACGATTCGCAGCGGACAGTACTGGACCGCAGCACTCTGATAGCGACAAAGGTAACGCTGCGCGACGGCCTGACGCCAACATCCCTGTTGCCCGCAGTGGAGGCCTCGGTCTTCTGCGGTCTTGTCTCGGCTGATCCAGCCCTGGCTTCCATTATCATTTAATGCGCAAGTAATGATGTCGGAAGGATACATGAAAAAACTTACTACGTTTATTCTTGCAGCCAGCCTTGTGCTGGCAGTGGCCGAGGGTGCTTCAGCCATTGACTTCAAGGCCAAGGGCGAATGGATTGTAAACTTTGATCTGGGCGGGGGCGGCAAATTCGTGAGCCGGGGGCGTGACGGCAACAACAGTCCGGGCAACTACCGCGCAGTCGGTCACGGCAGCGAAGACAATTTCGAAGCCCGCCAGCGCGTGCGTCTTGAACTTGAGGCCGTCGCTTCCGAATCTCTTTCCGGCACCGTTTACTTTGAAATGGGCGACAGCGTGTGGGGTGCCTCCAATTCGCTCTATGGCGGCGGCGGAGCTCTTGGCGCCGACGGCAACATTGTTGAGCTCAAACGCGCCTATATTGACTGGATGGTACCCAACACAGACCTCAAGCTGCGCATGGGCATCCAGGGCTTCTATCTGCCCAGCTACACCTTTGGCAACGCCATTCTTATGGAAGACGGCGCGGGCATCACCGCCAGCTACAAGATCAGCAACAATGTATCGCTCTCTGCTTTCTGGCTGCGGGCCTATAACGACAACGCCACTACCAGCAATACTGCGGATGCCGCCAACGGGCACAGCGGCATTGCCAACGGCTTTCTGGACAACGTTGATTTCGTCGGTCTGGTTGCGCCCCTCGACTTTGGCGGAGTCAAGATCACTCCATGGGTTATGGGCGGCGCCATTGGCGAGAGCTTCAACAGAACCAGCGTGAACTTCGCCACTGAAATCGCCGGAGGCTCCAAAGCATACAATGGTGCGAGCCCCATTGACGTGCGCCGCAACACCACCGCCCTTGTGGCTCCCCCCGGCGCTCTGGACGACAACGCCAGGCATCTTCAGCGGGCCGACCCGTACTCCAGCGCCATCTGGGCTGGCCTTACCGGCCAGGTTACTGTTGCCGATCCCTTCCGCTTTTCATGGGATTTCAACTACGGAAGCGTGAAAACCGGCAGGCAGGAATATGACCGTTCAGGCTGGATGCTCAGCGCCATTGCCGAATACAAGACGGATTGGGGCACCCCCGGCCTTGTGGGCTGGTGGGGCAGCGGCGATGACGGCAACATCAAAAATGGTTCCGAAGTCATGCCCTTCGTTTCCATCGGCAGCGGCGGCTACAACATCTCCACTCTGGGCACGTGGGGCGAGCCGTGGCTCTCGAACGACGGCATCATGGGCTACAACGCCGTAGGCACCTGGGGCTTAGGCGCAAGGGTGATGGATATTTCCTTTTTGGAAGACCTGAAACACAACGTTCGCGTCAACTACTTCCAGGGCACCAACGACCCCACCATGGCCGGATACATCACCGGCACCCGCAGCTACAGGGGGCAAGGCAAAGCCACTGGCCTGAGCGATTTCAACTCGTACGGAACATACCTCACCACCATGGACTCAGGGATGGAAGTCAACTTTGACACCCATTATGACATCTACAAAAATTTGGATATGTGGGTGCACCTTGGCTACATCCACCTGTGGCTGGACGACAGCCAAGATATGTGGGGGGGATATAACAAGAAAGGCAACAGTCATGGCCTTAACGCCACAGACGCATGGCGCGCCAGTGTGTCTTTCAGATATTCGTTTTAACCAATGCAAAAATCATATTGCAATCCATAATGAGAGCTTTCTGCTGAGGATTGCCGCAATAAAAGAACCGCTTTGCTTTGCGTAACGTGTCGCATGCCGCGGCACAGCTTAAGATGCAAGAATGTATTCTCAAGGTACTCACCCCGAAGGAGAAGACTAGAATGACATCCAAGAATGAGCCGCACCAGCCCGGCAAAAGCGACCTTATTTACGCACTTGATTCCAAGCCGCCTTTTACCATTACTGTTCTTGCGGCCTTTCAGCACATCCTGGCCATGATTCTGGGCGTCATGACGCCCCCAGCCATTGTGGGCACGGCTCTCGGCGCGCCGCAGGAGGCCATTGCCTATCTTATCAGCATGTCTCTGCTTTTTGCAGGCATAAGCATTATCGTTCAGGTTACGCGCCCACTGGGCATTGGTTCCGGCATGCTCAACGTGCAGGCCACCAGCTTTGCCTTTCCAGCTACTTTATGCTCCATCGGCATCGCATTCATGCGGCAACGCGGTTACAGTTGGGATCAGTCCCTCTGCACTCTGCTTGGGGTCTGTTTCCTGGGATCTTTCTGGCTGGTGCTTGGCAGCTACACTGTGCAGCATTTGCGCAAGGTTATTACCCATACGGTCGCTGGCATCACGGTGTTGATGATCGGCGCGTCGCTTGTACGCGTGGGCGCGATGGATCTTGCGGGCGGCTTTGCCGCCAAGGCCAAAGGCACGTTCGGCGATCTGGACAACCTGTTTCTGGGCGCAGTGGTCATCCTTTCCATCGTGGCCATCAACCGCATCAAAATACCCATTTTCCGCATGTGTTCCCTGGTCATCGGCATGACCTTGGGCTTTGTGGCGGCCATTATAATGGGCAAGGTGGACTGGACTGTGCTGGACAAGCCCAGAGAGCTGTTCATGCTGCCCGTGCCCTTCAAGTTCGGTTTTTTCGGCTTTGACTGGCAGGCCTTTATCCTGCTGTCCTTCATCTTTCTGGTGCTCATTATTGAGGCCATCGGCGACATCACGGCGACTGCCTCGGTTTCGGAGCAGCCCACCAGTGGCCCCCTGTACCGCTCACGGCTCAAGGGCGGCATACTCTGCGGCGGCGTGTTCAGCGCTGTTGCGGCTATCTTCGGCTGTTTCCCCCAGATTACCTTTGCCCAGAACAACGGCGTCATCCAGCTTTCCGGGGTAGCCAGCCGCAAGGTCGGCCGCTACTGCGGGGTACTCTTTATCCTGTTTGCCCTTTTCCCGGTGGTAGTGGTGTTTTTTGAACTGCTGCCCCGGCCCGTGCTGGGCGGCGCACTGGTCATGCTTTTTGGCACCATCGCCACCTCCGGCATCCGCATTCTGGCTGAAAACGGAGTCAACCGCCGGGAAAGCATTGTTATTGCCGCATCCATGGGTGTTGGACTTGTTTCCATGCTCACCCCTGAGATATTCGACAAGATGCCGAACTTTTTTAAAATTTTCTTTGATTCACCCGTGGTTTCCGGCGGCGTCACGGCAATGATCGTGCACCAGATCCTGCCCCCGGCACCCCCATGCTGCGCAAACGAAGGAGATGAACCCGAAGAATGCTCGCCCTCGCAGGAACTGTACATCCCCGAGCCCACCTGCCCGGAAGGCAATGCCGACAAGAAGCAGTGCTGACGCCATCAGACATCCCTTTGCAGAGGAGGAACCATGCCCTCATTCAGTATCAACGGACAAGAAATCACCACAGCTTCCCCCACCCGCAAGCTGCTGGACTTTCTGCGGGAAGAGCTGGGCCTGTCTGGCACCAAGGACGGTTGTAGCGAAGGGGCCTGCGGGGCCTGCACCGTGCTTGTGGACGGCAAGCCTACCAGAGCCTGCGTACCCACTCTGGCAAAGCTGGAAGGAAAGAGCGTTGTCACCATTGAGGGCCTCTCACAACGCGAAAAGGACGTCTATGCTTACAGCTTTGCCAAAACGGGCGCTGTTCAGTGCGGCTACTGCATTCCCGGCATGGTTATGAGCGCCAAGGGTTTGCTGGATGGTAATCCTGACCCGCAGCGCACCGACGTTAAAAAAGCCATCCGGGGCAACATCTGCCGTTGCACCGGTTATGCAAAGATTGAGGAGGCCATTCTGCTTGCAGGACGATTGCTGCGCGAAGACACACCTCTGCCGCAGGAAACCTTTACCGGCAAACTTGGCGAGGATTTTCCCCGTCTGGACGCGGAGGAAAAAACACTGGGCACTGGGCTGTATGTGGATGATCTGGGGCCGGACTACCCCGGCCTTGCAGGCATGCTCTATGCCACAGGCGTACGCAGCAGATACCCCCGCGCCCGCGTTGTACATATAGACGCATCAAAGGCGCTGGAACACCCGGACGTGGTACGCGTCATCACGGCACAAGACATCCCTGGGGACAGAATCATCGGGCATCTGGTCAAGGATCAGCCCGTGCTTGTGGGTGTGGGCGAAATAACCCACTACATCGGCGATGCCGTTGCTCTGGTGGTTACCAGCAAAAAAGAGTCCCTGCGTGAGGCGGCGGCGCTTGTGGAGGTCGCGTGGGACGAACTGCCCGCGGTTACCAGCATTGATCAGGCGCTTCATCCCGATGCACCCAAGGTTCACGACAAGGGAAATTTGCTGCGGGAAGAAATTGTGGACAGAGGAAATGCCGCGCAAGCCATCGCCAATGCAAAACATGTAATACAGCAACATTTTTCGCTCCCGCCTACTGAACATGCCTTTATGGAACCTGAATGCGCCGTTGCCGTGCCTGAAGGTCAAGACGGCGTTCTGGTCTATACCGGCGCGCAGGGCATTTATGACGAGCAGCACGAGCTGGCCAACATGCTGGGGTTGCCCGCAGAAAAGGTACACATTCACTCCATGCTGGTGGGCGGCGGTTTTGGCGGCAAGGAAGATATGAGCGTGCAGCACCACGCAGCTCTTGCGGCATGGCTGCTGAAACAGCCTGTCAAAGTGAAGTTTTCACGTCAGGAGAGCGTGAACTTTCATCCCAAGCGGCACGCCATGGAGATTACTGTATCGCTGGGCTGCGACGAGAACGGCATCATACAGGGCGCTGAATTCGATATCGTTTCAGACACCGGCTCCTTTGCTTCGCTGGGTGGGCCTGTGTTGCAGCGCGCATGCACCCATGCCGGCGGGCCATACAATTTCCAGAATTTCAGGGTGCGCGGCCGCGCCATGTATACCAACAATCCGCCAGCCGGGGCATTCAGAGGCTTTGGCGTCACCCAGTCGGCCTTTTGCATGGAGAGCGTGCTCACGCTCATGGCCCACAAAATCGGCATCTCACCGTGGGAAATACGCTACCGCAACGCCGTGCGGCCAGGTCAGGCCTTGCCCAACGGTCAGATAGCAGACCCCAGCACCGCTGTGGTGCAATGCCTGGAAGCCGTGAGGGACTCATTCCACAAGGCCCGCCACCCTGGCATTGCCTGTAGCTTTAAAAACTCTGGCGTGGGCGTTGGCATTCCCGACATCGGGCGCTGCATCGCGTCGGTGGAACAGGGAAAAATCCACTTGCGCAGCAGCGCGGCCTGCATTGGTCAGGGCATGGGTACTGTCATGCTGCAAATGGCCTGCGAAGCTACCGGCCTGCCGCCAGACATGTTTGTCGTGGAGCCGCCAGACACCGTCCGTACTCCCAATTCTGGCACAACAACGGCCTCGCGTCAGACTGTCTTTACCGGTGAGGCCACTGTGCGGGCCACCACTGCCCTCAAGGAAGAGCTGGACAAAATTTGCAGCGCCTGCGGCTGCGATTGGCTCGCGGGCCTGCAAAAGCTGGAAGGGAAGGAATTTTATGGCGAATTTGCCAGCGATACCGACCCCATGGGCAGCGACAAACCCAACCCCGTGAGCCATGTGGCCTACGGCTTTGCCGCCATTGTGGCTGACCTGGACGATGAAGGCAGGCTTGTATCCGTTCATGGCGCGTACGATGCCGGACGCGTGGCCAATCCCAAGGCGGCTCAGGGCCAGCTGGAAGGCGGCATTGTCATGGGCATGGGCTATGCGCTTACCGAAGATTACAAGCTGGAAAACGGCTACCCCAAGAGCAAATATGGCACCCTCGGTCTATTGCGCGCCACGGATGTGCCCGTGGATATCTACGCCGAGTTTGTGGACAACAAGCAGTGGGGGCCACACGGCAAGGGCGGCAAAGGCGTGGGCGAGCTGGCCTCCATCCCCATCACTCCAGCCTTGCAGGGAGCCTATTTTCATCTGGATGGAGTTTTCCGCACCAAGCTGCCCATGGAAAACACCTTTTACAAAAAGGCCGCCAAGGGAGGCGGCGCGGGCAAATAGCCCGAAGATGGATTATGCGGCCAGAACAGGCTGGCGTTCAGGCCTGTTCAGCTTCCGTCTGAAGCAGGGCCGCATACTGTTCCGGAGTGTCGATATCCGCAAGGTAGCGGGCATCGGACACATCCACATAGATGCAGCAGTGGGGGTAGGCATCGCGCACCCCCCTGCCGCCTCTGTCGCCCCGGCAGTCCAGCAGGGCGTCGCGAAAGTGCGCCCCAAAAAATACAGGGTTGCCTGGCCTGCCAAGGGCGCGCGGCACCACGATGCGATCAGGGGCGGCGTGTTCCAGCACGGAGAGCACCACGGATGAATCCAATAAGGGCTGATCACCCGTAAAAAACAGGTAACCATCACCTCTCGCGGCAGCCGTACCCAGCCGCAAACTGACGGATTGGCCCTGTTCGGCAGCGTGGTTAAGCACAATCTGAAAATCCGGGGACAGTTCATCGCCCTGCTGCAAAGCAGTTTGTACCTGTTCGCTGGTTACAAGGATGCGCTGACTGAAAGGCAACGCGGCAGTCAGCTGCAGGGTGCGACCCAGCATGCTGCCCCCACGAAAAGGCAGCAGAAGTTTGTTTTGCCCCATGCGGCGGGACAGCCCCGCGGCAAGAATGACGGCGGCGATATTCATATGGCTGAACCGAAAAAGTTATGGTTGGCAAAAGGTTGCGGCACAAACAACCGAGCGGGTCGCACCAGAGTGTCCCTGCTACTATGAAACAGGCCGAGCTGGCGTGCAAGTATGCCAAAAGCCTCAAGGAGACTCCATGACAGCGCCACTCCCCTGCGAACACTGGACAGATATGGCTTCCGCCCTGGGTGTGCGGCCTGGCGACAGGGTCTGCGTTGTGGGCAGCGGGGGCAAGAGTACCCTCATAAACGCTCTGGCCGTGTGTTTTCCAGATATCCCCATACTCTGCGGCACCACGACCAAAATTTTTCCTCCCAGCCCGGAGACGTATCTGGCTTTTCTGGATGAAGAAGCGTCTGCAAACCTCTTGCGCACATGGGCGTTGCCCGCAAACGGCGCTAAAATATCGCCTTTGGGACCCGGCATTTATCTGGCGGGTACGCGCCAGAATCACCGCCACCAGTCGGAACAGAGGGCTGGCGCAGAGGAATCCCCCAAGCCGAAAACACCGTCAGCAATGGAGCTGAAGCAATTCGCGTCCGCCTTGGCTGGACAGCCAGGCAGCACCCTGACGGCTGAAGAAGCGGAAACCGCCATGGCCGCGTTCAAACTGCAAGGGCTTCCCGAAGGCATGTACGCCCGGATGAGCCTGCCGGACGGCCATTTCAGGCTGTTGCTGCTTGAGGCCGACGGCTCGCGCATGCGGCCCCTCAAAGGGTGGAAAAGTCATGAACCGGTGATCCCTGACTGGGCCACCTGCAGCATAGGGGTCATACCCCTACGACAGATTGGCAAAGTCCTCAAAGCCGAGGATGTACATCGCCAAGAGGAATTTTGCGCACTGACCTGTGCGAGCGTGGGACAAATTTTGCGGGCGGAACACGTTGCTTCCGCCATCAGTGGCCCCAGGGGAATATTTGCCCGGGCAAGAGGGCGGCTGACGCTCTTTTTCAGTCAGGTTGAGGGCGCTGCTGCCCTTGATCTGGCCCGCGAGGTGTTGCGAACCCTGCCCGAAACTTTTTTGCAACGTCTGGATCGAGTCGTGGCAGGCAGCGCCCTGCTGGGCAGGGCCGCCCGCCTGCGATAACTGGCCACGTGACGCAGATAAACATTTTCAATGTCGATCTGCTCCAGAGGTTGCCTGAAATACAGAGGAACAACCATGAAATACTCAACAGATGTCATTGTCGTTCGTGGAGGCGGGGATCTGGCAACCGGTATTGTGCAGAAACTCTGGCGCGGAGGCTTCAGGGTTGCAGTGCTGGAAGTGCCCCGCCCGCTGGCCATACGCCGTAATGTCGCTGTTTGCTCAGCCGTGACAGAGGGCAGTGTTCAGATTGAAGACCTGCACGCCCATCTGGCCGTGGACGCCGCCTCCTGCACGAGCATATGGCAATGTAATGCTGTTCCCGTGCTGGTTGATCCCCATTGCGCCAGCCTTGCGCAGCTCAGGCCAGCAGCTCTTGTGGACGCAACCATCGCCAAGCGCAACCTCGGCACCCACCGGGGTATGGCTCCTATAACCCTGGCTCTGGGGCCAGGGTTCAGCGCGCCGGAAGACGTGGACGCAGTAATTGAAACCATGCGCGGACACGATCTGGGCCGCCTCATACTCACGGGCGCTGCCCTGCCCAATACGGGGGTGCCGGGCGAACTGGGGGGCAAAAGCGCGGAACGCGTGGTGCGCGCACCCGCAACCGGCATGGTAAGGCACTTGCGACACATCGGCGCTCAAGTGCGCAAGGGTGAGATATTGTTTCTGGTGGGCGGTATCCCGGTGCCTTCACCGCTGGACGGCATTCTGCGAGGGCTCATCGCCGACGGCATGGAAGTGACCGCCGGACTCAAATGCGCGGATGTGGACCCAAGGCCTCCACACACTGTGAACTGGCATTCTATTTCCGACAAGGCACGCTCCCTTGGTGGCGCGGTGCTGGAAGCCTGCCTCTACCTTGCCAGACTGAACGGCATTGTGCTGCACCCGGCATGTGCAGCGGTGGAAGCCCAGCAGACCGAGATCCGCGCGCACAGAGAGGCGGAGCGTTTTTTTGTTAACAGTGTTAGCCCCAAGGCCCCAGCACCGCTGGCATAGGCCGACCGTATCCACGGCAAGGGCAATCATTGGCAAAGCAACAACAGCAACCATAACGTTAAGGATTACTCATGAACACCATTACTATGATCAACACCAACAATGCTCCCGCCGCAATCGGCCCCTATTCCCAGGCCCTCACCAACGGCTCTCTCATCTTCACTTCCGGGCAGTTGCCTCTCGCCCCCGGCAGTAAAACCATACCGGATGACATCAAGGCCCAGGCCACGGCCTCGCTTGCAAACGTCAAGGCCATTCTCGAGGAAGCTGGTTCCTCCCTGAGCAAGGTGCTCAAGACAACGGTTTTCTTGACAGATATGAAAGACTTTGCCGCCGTTAACGAAGTGTATTCCACCTTTTTTTCCCAACCCTATCCCGCGCGGAGCTGCTTTGCCGTAAAAGAGCTACCTCTCGGAGCAAAAGTTGAAATTGAAGTGATCGCAGCCCGATAGGCATGTTGGCCAGCATCCGGTGATCGTAATCATCTCTTGCGTATCCGGATACTGGAGTTGGTAGACGACCAACAACGCTTCGGTTCGCTCTGCCTCCATGAATTCTGCATCGGAAGAATCTGGTGTAGAACCACTAGCGAACAGAGCGAATTCACTTGAAAGAGAACCCTACATTGCGCACATGTAAGCGGATGAAATGTCCACCCTGCTGATTTGAAGGCCCTTTTGGGATGTTCTTCTAGCGGCAGAGTGTACCGTTTCGGCACCATCTTGAACTCCAAGAGAGTTCAATAAATATCCCCCGGCATAGTGGTATGCCCCCCATCAGGTAGACAAAGTAAAAAAGCCCCACTAGGCTTAAACTTTGAAAACATGATGGGGGGCATACCACTAGCGGGGGTTTTCTACATACAAAAAAGCGGCCTGCATGTTCGGGCATAATGCCCTTTGAATGCAAGCCGCCTTGTGAGGGCAGATCTGTTTAAAAACACAGCGGGTTGTTTACGCGGACCTTGGCATTCCAAAGCCGCACGTTGGACTCCCTGCCGTATTGCCGGCACAAGTCACAGCGGTATGACGCATCCAGACTACAAATTCTGCCTCAGCAACTTTTCGCCGCTGCCCTGCTACACAGTGTCTGCCTGCTTTTCGGCCTGCGCGTTAATGTAGGCAGCCCGGTAGCTCTTGCCGGAAACCACAACCCCCAAGGCCACAATGGCAAGGCTGATGCCCAAGGCAAGGAACAGCGGCTGGCTCACATCGAAAGCCAGCTTGGCAACAATAGCTGCCGTGGTGCTGCAAATGATGGAGGTCAGAGCCCAGAAAGGCGAGAGCCAGCCGGGCTTGAAAATCGCCAGTGTCAGCGGCACAAAAACACCGCCGCCGCGCAGCAGGAAGGAGAAGAAATTCCAGTACAGCACGGTGGAATGAAGATACGTATAGGCCAGAGTCGAAAAAATCGTGGTCACGATGACAAGGGTAATCCGGTTGGCCTTCAGAATCCCCTCGCTCGATGTAACCTTGAACACGTTGCCCACAAAGTCGCGCGAAATCATGGTGCCAATGCCCAAAGCCTGCCCTGCGGTAGAACCGATGATGGCCAGCAGCACCCCCGAGATGGCTATGCCGCCAAACCAGTCGGGCAAATAGGTGAAGAAAAACGTAGGCAGGGCCAAAATGGGAGGCAATGCCGGATTTTGCGCATGCATGAACATGCCAATGGCCACAATAGGCAGCCCAACGGGGATAACCACCAAGCCAGCCATGATGGCCCCGCGAGAAGCCGTGCGGGCGTCACTGGCCGAGTACAGGGCCTGAATGTAGTTCTGCGAGCAGCAGATGCCCACTACGGTAGAGAATATGTTGCCCAGCACCTGCCCGGTACCGGTGCTGAAAAGATTCAGCCAAGGCTCATGCGGAAATACCGTGGAAAAATCAGGAAGTTCGTACAGCGATACCACAGCCACCGCGCTGCCTACCAGCAGGCCCACCCACAGCACGCTCATTTTTATAATGCCAGTAACGCTGCTGCCTTTCTGACCGCTGAAAAACACGGTCATAAGCACAAGCGCCGCAAGCAGAAAGGTTGCCGCAAGCGGGCTGATTTTAAGGATTGCGGCCAGAATATTTATGCCCGCAATAACGCCGGCCACGCAGCCGCACAGCATGCTCAAGGTACCGCATATGCTGATGACCGGGGCGGCGTATTTGCCATAATGCAGGCCAAAAAATTCGGGAACGGTTTCAAGATTGGTGCGCCGTAGGGCGCGGGCGTAAAAAATGCCCTGCACCAAAAACCCCAACCCTGCACCAAGAGAATACGACCAGGCGCAAAGACCGGCCTGATAGGCCAGCTGCGCCGTGCCCACCGTTGCGCCGCCGCCGATAATAACGCCCACGATACCGCCCGCCACCAGAGGAGAAGAAGCGGCGCGGCCCACAAGGCTGAACCCGTCCGCAGATTTTACGCTGCGCGCGGAATAAATTGAGTATCCAAGGGTAATGCCGACCACCAGAAACATGCCCAGATAATGAACAAAACTGACTTCCATATGACCTCACCCGATGATTGTAATGCCAGCATAAAGGCCCCAGCAATGACTGCCGCCCGCCTGTTGGTGTTCAGGCGGGCGGCCTGCATTGCGCACCCCGTTGGGCGCACTTTGGGTAACCTGCATACGTGCAGTTGCTTGAGGTAAAACAGGGAGGTCGCCATTTCTGGTTCAGAGGCACAAATCTCGGCTGCCCCCCTTGATACGGCGTTGAGCTTATGCTTCTAAAACGCCTATACCCAGCTGCGCCACTTCATGGAAGCCACTGTATGGTTCAACGCCTTGACCCAGCAGGCCATGCGCATGGTAATGTTTTTCTCGTTGGAGACCGCATATATTTCATTGAATACGTCGAGGAACACGCCTTCGAGCTTCTTGTTGACGAATTCTTCAGTCCAGCAGTCGTTATTGAGGTTCTGAATGCGCTCAAAATGCGCCACCTGGGTGCCGCCAGAGTTGGCGTACACATCGGGGCAGTCGATAATCTTGCGGTCGCGCAGAATTTTTTCGGCTTCAACAGTCACAGGGCCGTTGGCGCCTTCCATAATGGCCCAAGCCTTAACGCCAGCCGCATTTTCAGGGGTGATAACGCTCTGTACGGCGCAGGGGGCCAGCACATCGCAATCCTGCACCAGCAGCTCCGCGTTGGTCACGGCCTTGGCCTTGGGATACCCGGTCAGGGTGCCCTTTTCCTCAAACCAAGCGAACACGTCCTTCACATCCAGACCATCGGCATTGTAGATGCCGCCGTTCACGTCGCTTACACCGCAGATGGTCACATTGTCTTCATTGTACAGCGACACGAGGTTTCCGCCCACCTTGCCAAAACCCTGCACAACTGCGCGCAAGCTCGACATGGGCTTGCCCACAGAGGCCGCAACTGCACGGGTGGCGTACTGCACGCCACGGCTGGTGGCCAGAGCGCGCCCGGCAGAACCGCCAAGGGGTATGGCCTTGCCGCTCACGGCAGCCGGTTCAAGCCGCTGGTGCATGGCTTCCCATTCGTCCAGCATCCAGCTTTGGGTGCGGGCATCGGTGCCGATGTCAGCGCCGGGAAAGTCCATCCAGGGGCCGGTGATGGAAGAGATGGCGCGGATATAACCACGGCACAACCGCTCCAGTTCGTTGAGAGACAAGGTGGTTGGGTCAACGGCAATGCCGCCTTTGCCGCCGCCGTTGGGGATGTTGTTGCAGGCGTTTTTGATGGTCATCCACATGCTCAGCGCGCGCACGTCATCGGGCGTTTCATCCTTATGAAAACGCGTGCCGCCACGGATGGGGCCGTTGGCCCAATTGTGATGAAAACGGTAGGCTTCGATAATTTTTACAGTACCATTATCCATTTTAAGGGGGATGCGCACTGTAAGTTCACGCATGGGACGCTTGAGAAATTCATGAACATGGGGTTCGAGTCCGGCGAGGGCTGCCGCTTGTTCCAGTTGCGCGAGTGCATTTTCAAGAGCTGTAGTTGCTGTAGCCATGTCATCCTCCATTTAGTCTGTTATTTTTATCAAATCCGCATGCATTTCATGTTATTTCATGAGCATAAGGATTTAATAGTAAAAACAATAATCAGAAAAACAGTGATCATTCATCAAGCAAACAGTTTCTGCAACAGTCCAAATATGTATCAATTGAAGCAAAAGACATGCCATGCAATAAATTCGATTAAAAAATTTGAAAGGATGCACTTAATCTATTGCAAAAACGATCTTTTTTTACGTTATATAAATCACAATCGCGGGGGTGAGCCTCGTTGCAGGTTCGGAAACGTGATTAAATAGTTAACGAGCGTTAATAAATGAGCATCAATATGCTCCCTCTTCAGCAAAGGATGTCTGAAACGTTTAAGCCCAGAAAAGGAGCACAACAAAAAAACGCAGCAGGTTCACCGCGGAAAGGATTGTTTCTTGAGGGGAGAGGGAGGGACATTGAATACTGAATAGACGGCGGTTCTAATGAAGGGTTTTGTATCATTTATTGCGGAAGTCTGCTGTTTTTTTTGCAATGAGCGGACAAAGCTTGGCTGTCGACGTAAAAGTCAAAGGGGCATGGCATTTTGCTTTTGACCACGTCAACGGTGGCAACTTTATGAACAAAAGCCGCGCGGGTGAGACAGTCAATGGCCAGCAATGGTCATCCATACACCAGCCGAGAGGCTATTTTGAAGCGTATAACCGCATGCATTGACAGCTCGATACGGTCGCTTCCGAAAATTTGTCCGGTACTGCTTTTTTTGAAATCGGCGAGCAGCGCTGGGGCATGGCCAATCAGGGTGGCGCACTCGGTGCGGATGGCGCAAGTTCCGTTACGGCGCAGTTGATCACGGTAGGGAATACCTGAACCGATCCGGCTGGTTTGGGATGCTTCTGACCGAATATGCCTTTGATTGGGGCGTGCCAGGCTTCTATGGCTGGTTTTTCAGCGGTGACGACGATAGCCCGCACAACGGCTCTGAACACTTGCCGTATATTGCCACCACCAAACGCTACTAATTCCCTATCATCATTCGGTTGCCGTGGCAGTGTGCTGTACGCAGGGGGCAAGGGAGTTCTGGGCACCAACCCCTCTGGAACGTGGGGTGCAGGCACTCGCCTGAAAGACATCAGTTTTGTTGCTGGCCTGTGCCATATAATCCGGCTTAACTATTTCAGCCGCACCAACAACATCAAAATGGCCTCATACATTACAGGACGCCAGACTACGGACAATCTGGGCGTGCCGTTTACCACAACATGACGGACTTTAACGCACCACTGGGCACGTACCTCACCACCAGCGACACCGGTTTTGTGCTAAATCTGAATAGCACCTACAAGTCTGCTAAAAATCAGGATTTTGTGCTGGAGCTTGGCTATATTCACTTGTGGCTGGACAAGGACGTCTGGGGTGGCTACCAAAAAATATCTGATGACAGCCTTAACTACAGAGAAGCCTGGAAAATGACACTAACTATCCTCTATTCCTTCTGATTCAACAGACAACCTGCCCCATGCGGGGGGGTCCCTGTTCTTTACTCCCTGCTTCTCGCTTTATGCAGGCTTGTTCTGACTTTTTTGAACAGATCACATGATCCCTGGGTACAGCCCCAAAATGAGCCACTGGTGAGCATCCAGCCAAAGAGATCGAGCTCTTTCCGCGACAAATATTAAGGCCCTCCATCGAAGTTTTCCTTACGATATTCCAATCCACTGCGAGTAAGGAAGTGAGCTTTTGATTTGGCTTCATTGAGCAGAAATGCTCAAATTGAAACTGCCATTGAACACGCTTACAACAGATGATGGCTATTGTCCCCCGCCCCCTAAAAAGGGGAATGAGATCAATTGAGACGCTTTTAAGGGCCATGAAGCGCATCTCTGAATTTACTTGAGGGCAACGATAGGGAAAAAGGGCAGACTCTGCGCAGTAATTCGCGAATGATAGAGCAGCCGACTTTATTGATAGGCAGAATCAGGATTTGATAAATGGGGCAAAAAGTCTGAGCAGGACATCTATGCGGCGTATTTTGGAAATGCGCTCAGGGGATTTTGCACTGCAACTATCCTCATTCAGCCTAGAATGCATGCAGCGCAAAACGACGAAGGGGCGCAAAGCGCCCCTTCGTCAGTATTCGTCAAACCAACAAAGCGGTTACGCTTCGGCGGTTTCTTCAGCCTTGGGCTTGCGGGTACGCTTGGGCTTGGCAGGCGCTTCTTCAACGGCGGCTTCCGTAGCGGGAGCAGCTTCAAGAGCGCGAGAAAGCTCAATGATGGCCATGGGGGCGTTGTCGCCCTTACGGGGCATGGCCAGCTTAAGGATACGGGTGTAACCGCCGGGAACGCCGGCGAAAACAGGACCGATCTCATCAAAAAGGCGCTTAACCAAAGCGTGATCGTTCAACACACGGTAAGCCTGACGGCGGGCGTGCAGGTCATTGCGCTTGGCAAGGGTGATCAGGGGTTCCACCACCCGGCGCAGCTCCTTGGCCTTAATTTCCGTGGTGCGGATTTTGCCGTGGATCAGCAGGGCCTTAGCGAGATTTTGCAACAGGGCCTTACGGTGCGCAGGCGTACGCGAGAGTTTCCTGCCGGAATTGCTATGCCTCATTTTGCTGCTTCCTTTTCCATTCCTGATATTTCTTGTCGAAGGAATCGACCTTCATACCGAAGTCAAGGCCCATGTCCAAAAGAACACCCTTGATTTCATCCAACGACTTGCGACCAAAATTCTTGGTCTTGAGCATCTCACCTTCCGAACGCTGCACCAGTTCACCCACAAGGGCAATGTTGGCGCCGCGCAGGCAGTTGGTGGCGCGCACCGACAATTCAAGATCGTCAATGCTCTTGTACAGATGCTCATTGATTTCGCCGCTCTCGCCGCTGCCGTGCCGCATGTCGCCAGACACGCGTTCATCAAAGTTGATGAACACAGAAATCTGGTCCTTGATGATCTTGGCACTGTAGGCAATGGCATCCTCGGGTGTGAGGGAGCCGTCGGTCCATACTTCCAGCAGCAGGCGGTCATAGTTGGTCATCTGGCCAACACGAGCCTGCTCCACGGTGTAGGCCACCTTACGCACAGGGGAGAAACTGGAATCCAGCTTGATAACGCCGATTTCCTCGTTCAGTCCCTCGTGCATGTCAGCAGGCACATAGCCTTTGCCCATGCGAGCCTCAAATTCCATCTCAAGCACGACATCCTCAGTGAGGGTGGCGATGTGCTGGTCAGGATTGAGCACTTCAACATGCTGGTTGCCCATGATGTGTCCGGCAGTCACCGGGCCCTTCTGGTCAACGCGCAGGGTAATGCGCTGCGGTTCATCGGTGTCCATGCGCAGACGAACCTGCTTGATGTTCAGGATGACATCAGTGATGTCTTCAAGAACACCGTGCACCGTGGTGAATTCATGCTGCACACCGATGATCTTCACCGATACGAAGGCCGCACCCTGAAGGGACGACAAAAGAACCCGGCGCATTGCATTGCCGATGGTGGTGCCATAGCCCCGTTCCAGCGGTTCGCAAATGAATTTGCCATGCGTGATGCTGGCGGTTTCTTCTTCGCGCATGATCTGATCGGGCTTTACGAGCTCTGACCAGTTGCGTGCATTTATAAGGCGTTCGCCCTGTTTTATAAGCATGCGAACCCCCGCTTATTTCGAGTAAAGTTCGACAATCAGCTGCTCGTTGACGGGGAACTGGATATCGTCACGCTGCGGCAGCGCCTTGACAGAGCCTTTGAAAGCGGCGCCGTCAGCCTCAAGCCAGGCGGGGCAACCACGACGGGCAATGACTTCCTGAGCTTCAGCGAGCACCGGAATCTTGCGGTTCTTTTCGGGCACTTCAATGCTGTCACCCACGCGGATCTGCAAGGAAGGAATGTTCACCTTGCGGCCATTGAGGGTGAAAATGCCGTGCCGAACGAGCTGACGAGCCTGGTTGCGCGAGTTGGCAAAACCAAGGCGGTACACCACGTTGTCGAGGCGGCGTTCAAGAATAACGAGCAGGTTGGTACCAGTAACACCCTTCTGCATTTCGGCCTTCTCAAAGTAGCCATGGAACTGGCGTTCGAGAATGCCGTACGCGCGGCGGGTCTTCTGCTTCTCACGCAGCTGAACTGCGTATTCGCTGACCTTTTTGCGCGCGCGGCCATGCTGGCCGGGGGCATAAGGACGACGGTCGTATGCACACTTGTCAGTGAAGCAACGGTCGCCCTTCAGAAAAAGCTTGCAGCCTTCGCGACGGCACATGCGGCACTTGGCTTCAGTATATTTAGCCATCTATCTTTACCTCTTACGGTTTAGGCGCGGTTTACGCTAGGCGCAAACTAGACGCGGCGGCGCTTGGGCGGCCGGCAGCCATTGTGCGGAATGGGCGTAACGTCGCGGATGAACGCCACCTTGAAGCCGATAGCCGAAATAGCGCGCATGGCGGCTTCACGACCGGAACCGGGGCCTTTCACATAGATGCCCACAGTACGCATGCCGTTGTCCTGAGCCTTGCGGGCAGCCGTTTCAGCGGCAACCTGCGCAGCAAAAGGGGTGGACTTACGCGAACCCTTAAAGCCGCTCTGGCCCGAGGAGGCCCAGGAGACAGCATTGCCGCGCGTATCCGTAAAAGTAATGATGGTGTTGTTGAACGAAGCCTGGATGTGGGCAATGCCCACCGGCACGTTCTTCTTTTCCTTTTTCTTGACCACTTTCTTGGGTCTGGCCATAACTAACCTCAAATTGGAAGCTTGTCAGATTCTTTTCCGCCAATGGCGGAAAAATCCGTTCGTCCTCACGGCAGCACTATTGCTGCATCCGCTTTACAAACTGCGACAAGCGCAGCCGCACCGCTACTTCTTCTTGCCTACGGCGCCGCGGCGGGGTCCCTTACGGGTGCGGGCATTGGTATGGGTGCGCTGACCATGCACGGGCAAACCGCGACGGTGACGCAGACCACGGAAACAACCAATGTCCATAAGGCGCTTAATGTTGCTGGAGATTTCGCGACGCAGGTCGCCTTCCACCTTGTAGTTCTGTTCGAGTTCCTTACGGATCTCGTTAACTTCGTCAGCAGAGAGGTCGTCAATACTACGCTCCCAGTTAACGCCGGTGGTATCCAGAATTTTCATGGCCGTGGTACGGCCAATGCCATAAATGTAGGTGAGCGCAATGTCCACCCGTTTGCCGCGAGGCAAATCAACACCTGCTATTCTCGCCACAATTAGTCTCCTGCCCTAGCCCTGGCGCTGCTTGTGCCGGGGGTTTTCGCAGATAACTCGAAGCACTCCCTTGCGCCGGATAACCTTACACTTGGGGCATATTTTCTTGACGGAAGGTCTTACTTTCATACCTCAATCTCCAATAAGAAACCATTGCATTGACCAAATAAAGATCCGGCTTGCGGCTTCGCCACGATAGAACAACAGGCCGCAGTCCTCAAAATAAGGACGGGAACGAAAATCTTTATCCAGCTTTAACGCTGATGTCAACCTTCAATTGTGTGCCGGTTCAAACCACGGTCCGAAATGCTAAGAATCTGGGGGCCATTTGGGGTTATGGCAACACTGTGTTCAAAGTGAGCGGCCCACAAACCGTCGCGAGTCACGGCGGTCCACTGATCGTCCAGAATGTCCACTTCGTAAGTGCCAACAGTTACCATGGGTTCAATGGCAATGACCATGCCGTTTTGCAAGGTCAACCCACGCATGCCCGGCCTGAAGTTCGGAACTTCGGGCTTTTCATGCATTTTTGCGCCCACGCCATGCCCAACAAAACGTCGCACAACATTGAAACCGGCTGCCTCAACATAATCCTGAACAGCTGCGCCGATGTCGTAGACATCATTGCCAGCCCGGGCCTGTTCAATGCCAACGTACAGGCTTTCTTCCGTTATCCGCATGAGCTTGCGGGTTTCGTCGCTAACCTTGCCAACCGGAAAGGTACGAGCGGCATCGCCCACAAAACCTTCATAAACAACGCCCATGTCGATGCTGACGATATCGCCTTCCTTAAGCAGCCGCGCAGAAGGAAAACCATGCACCACCTGCTCGTTGACCGAGCAGCACAGAGCGAAAGGATAACCGCAGTACCCCAGAAACGCTGGCTTTACCTTATAGTCGGCGCACATGTCGCGCGCCAACTCTTCAAGACGCATGGTAGGCAGGCCCGGCTCCACCATATCGCCCACGGCATCCAGTATGTTGGCCACCATGCGGTTTGCTTCCCGCAGGCAGGCCACTTCCCTTTCATTCTTGATGAATGCGCCGTGATATTTTTTCATTATACAATCACCATCCGCGCTTGCGAAAGCGGAGGGCAAGCCAGAGGCCTGCCCCAACTTTCTAAAGCCTGCCGCTCTTCCGCGCCTTGGCCATGAGGCCCTGATACTGGCTGGAGATCATGTGTGATTCCACCTGATTCATGAAGTCCATGGCCACACCCACAAGGATCAGCAAACTCGTGCCGCCAAAATAAAAGGGCACGTTGAAGTTGCTGATGAGCAGCATGGGCAGCAGGCAGACTATTGAAATATAGGTGGCCCCCGAAAGGGTCAGCCGCGAAAGCACCGTGTCCACGTATTCCTGGGTTTTTTCACCAGGACGAATCCCAGGGATGAACCCGCCGTTCTTCTTCAGATTTTCAGCCATATCCTTGGGATCAAAAATGATTGCCGTATAGAAATAGCAGAAAAAGAACATCAAGGCCACATACAGGACGTTGTAAGCAACGCCGTGCGGCGAGAAGAATTCTGCTGCCTGCTTCACATAAGGATTGGTCGAAAACTGACCAATGGTAGCAGGAAACAGCAACAAAGAAGATGCGAAAATAGGCGGAATAACGCCCGCCGTGTTCAGACGCAAAGGCAGGTGCGAGTTCTGACCACCGTACATTTTACGCCCAACCTGACGCTTGGCGTAACTGATTGGGATTCTTCTCTGTGAGCGCTCCACGAACACGATGGCTACAGTAACCGCAGCCATCAAGACCACGATAACAATTGCCATGAAGATGCTCATGTCGCCAGCCTGAATAAGAGCCACAGACTGGATGATGCCACGGGGAATGCCCACAACAATACCGCAGAAAATGATCAGCGAGATACCGTTGCCGATACCGCGCTCCGTGATCTGCTCGCCAAGCCACATGACCAGCACGGAACCAGCCGTAAAGGTCGCCATGGTCACAAGACGGAAATGCCAGCCGGGTGCCAGAACCACAGGCGCGCCAGCGGGGCTGGTCATATTTTCCAGACCAACGGCAATGCCAAGGCCTTGCACCAGGGTGATAAGCACTGTGAGGTAACGGGTGTACTGCGTAATTTTACGCCGTCCCGCCTGTCCTTCTTCCTTGGCCATGCGCTTGACGTCGGGGCTGACCACCTGCAAAAGCTGGATGATAATGCTTGCCGAAATGTAAGGCATGACGCCCAGAGCGAACACCGAGACGTTGGACAGGCCGCCGCCAGAAAACATGTCGAACAGGCTGAAAAGCGTGCCGGACATGCTTTGAAAAAACGACGCCAGCGCAGAAGCGTCAACGCCCGGAATGGGTACGTGAACGCCAATGCGGTAGCAGCACAAAATCAGGAAGGTCCAGCCGATGCGTTTGGTCAGCGAAGCCTGGCCCGCCATATTGTTTGCCGATCCTACTGCCATGAAACACTCGTTGCGTTTGTGCGCCTGTGGCGCAGTATGTGCGCAACGTCATTGCCCGCCTCGCGGCGGGCAATGACGCCAGTGAAAGCCGTGAGGCCGCGCTTGCGCGCGGCCACCTGAATTATTCAGCGGCAGAAACCGCTTCCAGCTCAGTGACGTTACCGCCGGCCTGACGGATCTTTTCCGCAGCAGACTGGCTGAACTTGTGAGCCTCCACCGACAGAGCACCTGAGACTTCGCCGCGCGAAAGAATTTTCACGGGCGCGCCCATGCGGACAATACCGCGAGCGTACATGTCGTCAAGGGTGATGGTGGTTTTGCCCGGGAAGGCCGACACGAGCGCGTCAAGATTGACGATGTCGTAGGTGACCTTGAAGGGAGCATTTTTAAAACCGTGCTTGGGCAAACGGCGTTGCAGGGGCATCTGGCCGCCTTCGAAACCAGGGCGGACACCGCCACCGGCGCGAGCGTTCTGCCCTTTGTGGCCCTTGCCCGCAGTGCAGCCCAGACCGGAACCAGAGCCACGGCCCACGCGACGGCGGGTCTTACGCTCTTCCGGAAAAGGAAACAGATTGTGCAGTTGCATGGTATATCCTTTGGCCGTTACTCAACAACGGCAACCATATGCGGAACTTTGGCGATAATGCCCCGGATAGCCGGGGTATCCTTGAACGTCTTGACCATCTCGCGGCGCTTGAGGCCAAGGGAGTCCAGCAGCTTGCGCTGCGCAGGCGTGGAGCCGATGCGCGAACGCACGAGTTTTACCTTGATTTCTGCCATGGTTACTTCCTCGGGGCTTCCAGCTTCTTACCGCGCAGGGCCGAAACATCTTCGGCGCTGCGCAGGGAAACGAGGCCCTGCATGGTGGCACGAAGCACGTTGTGCGGATTGTTGGTACCAATGGCCTTAGCGAGGACGTCGCGGATGCCTACGGCTTCCATGACGGCGCGCACGGCACCGCCGGCAATGATGCCGGTACCTTCAGAGGCGGGCTTCAGCATGACGCGACCGGCGCCGAAACGACCGAGCACTTCATAAGGAAGGGTGCCTTCAACCAGGGCAACCTGAACGCGGTTCTTGCGAGCGCGTTCGGTGGCTTTGCGCAGTGCTTCAGGCACTTCCTGGGCCTTGCCCAGACCGAAGCCCACGCCGCCCTTGCCATCGCCCACGACAACGAGGGCGCTGAAGCTGAAACGGCGACCGCCCTTGACGACCTTGGCCACGCGGTTGAGGGAAACGATCTTTTCGATTTCGCCCAACTCGTTCTGCTGAGTTTCAGTATTTTCCTGACGCATATTAGAACTCCAAGCCGCCTTCGCGGGCGCCGTCGGCTACGGCCTTGACGCGACCGTGATAAATGTACCCGTTGCGATCGAATACCACCTGATTGATATTCTTCTCCTTGGCCATCCGGGCAATTTCCTTGCCCACCATCTCGGCGCCGCTCTTGTTGCAGTGCATGCCGGCTTCGGTCTTGGAAAGCATAAGGGTAGAGGCGGCAGCCAGGGTCACGCCGTCCAGATCGTTGATGATCTGGGCGTAGATGTGCAGGTTGGACCTGAACACAACCAGACGCGGGCGCTCAAAGGTGCCGTTGACTTTCTTGCGGATACGGATCTTGCGGCGCTGCCGGGATTCGTTCTTGCTGTATTTCATGACGCGCCCCCCTACTTCTTGCCGCCGGACTTACCAACCTTGCGGCGGATAGTCTCGGTAACGTACTTGATGCCCTTGCCCTTGTAGGGTTCAGGCTTACGAATGCGGCGAATCTTGGCGGCCATTTCGCCCACAAGTTCCTTGTCGATGCCGGAGAGGGTCAGAACCTGACCTTCAACCACGGCCTTGATGCCGTCGGGCAGTTCAACGAGCACAGGGTGGGAATAGCCCACTGAAAGCTCGATAATGTTGCCCTTGACCGCCACGCGGTAACCGACACCGATAACTTCCAGGCCCTTGGAGAAGCCCTTGGTAACGCCTTCAATGCAGTTGGCAATAAGGGTACGGCGCAGGCCGTGCTGCGAACGGCTCTGGCGGGTATCTTCTATACGGCCAAGGGTCACGTGACCATCGGCCTGCTCGTAAGTGAGCAGAGAGCAGACAGGGGTGCTCAGCGAGCCCTTGGGCCCTTTAACTTCCACAACATCCGTTCCGATCTTGACTTCAACGCCATTGGGAACGGCAACGGGCAGTCTACCTATTCTCGACATGGTGCACCGCCTACCAGATTTCGCACAGAAGTTCGCCGCCCACCTTCTTCTCATGGGCGGTCATGCCGTCCAGCACGCCGCTGGACGTGGACAAAATGCAGATGCCGAGGCCGTTCTGCACCCTGGGGATGTTATGCGCGCCAACATAAACCCGGCGACCGGGCGTGCTCACACGCTTCAGCCCGCTGATGACGGGCTTTCCCTTCTGGTACTTAAGGGTAATAACAATGTTTTTTTCGGCCACGGCCACGTCTTCGACGTAACCTTCCTGCTTGAGGATGGCGGCTAAAGATTCCTTCATCTTCGAGCTCGGCACATTTACTTCCTTGTGCAGGGCCAAATGCGCGTTGCGGATGCGCGTGAGCATATCCGCAATGGGATCTGTCAACATCGAATGCTCCTGAGAGTTTGGGGGCGGGGTTGACGGCACGATGCCGCCACTTCCCGCTGGCGCGCAGGGCGCGCCTCCCGGGTGTTTGCACACCCGGAAATTTTACCAGCTCGACTTGCGCACGCCGGGCAGTTCACCACGAAGGGCCATGTTGCGGAAGCAGATACGGCAGATGCCGAACTGGCGCAGGAAAGCCCTGGGGCGACCGCAAAGCGGGCAGCGATTGTAGGCGCGGGCGCTGAACTTAGGCTTGCGCTTGGCCTTTACTTCCAGAGAAGTACGGGACATTGCTTAACTCCTACTTGCGGAACGGCATGCCAAGCTGGTCGAGAAGGAACTTGCCTTCTTTGTCCGTGGCCGCCGTGGTGACGATGGTGATGTTCATGCCCTTGGGGTTTTCAACACGGTCAGCTTCCAGTTCGGGGAAGATGGTGTGTTCTTTGATGCCCAGGGTGAAATTGCCGCGTCCATCGAAACCGCGGTCAGGAATACCACGGAAGTCACGCACTCGGGGCAAGGCAAAGTTCATAAGCTTGTCCAGAAAGTCCCACATGCGTTCCTTGCGCAGGGTGACGCGCACACCGATAGGCATGCCTTCGCGCAGCTTAAATGCGGCGATGGACTTTTTAGCCCGGGTAACCACAGCTTTCTGGCCAGCAATCGCGGTAAGTTCCGCCATGGCTTCTTCCATCAGCTTGTTGTTCGAGCTAGCGGCGCCAAGGCCGATGTTCAGAGAGATCTTTTCGATACCGGGCAGTTGCATCGAAGAGGAGTAACTGAACTCCTTCTGCAGTACCGGAACCACCTTCTCTCTATATATCTTTTCAAGGCGTGTCATCGTATCACCTTATTCCATTACTTCGTTGCACTTTTTGCAGAAGCGCACTTTCTTTTCCTTGCCCTCGGACTCGATGGTCTTGTAACCCACTCGAGTGGCCTTGCCGCAGGCAGAGCAGACAACCATAAGGTTGGACACGTGGATAGGCATTTCCTTTTCCACGATACCGCCAGGCTGCTGGGCATAGGGGTTGGGGCGCATGTGGCGCTTGACCATGTTGGTCTTTTCCACAAGCACGCGATCCTTCTTGCGCAGGATCTTCAGCACCTTGCCGATTTTGCCCGCGTCCTTGCCGGCGATTACCATCACCTTGTCGTCCTTGCGGATGCGATACATTTTCATGACGGTCTCCTACAGCACTTCCGGGGCCAGCGAAATAATTTTCATAAAGTTCTGGGCGCGCAGCTCACGGGCCACGGGGCCAAAGATACGCGTACCCACCGGCTCACCCTGGTTGGAGAGCAACACAGCGGCGTTGCCGTCGAACTTGATGTAGCTGCCGTCCATGCGACGCACTTCTTTAGCGGTGCGCACGATAACAGCCTTCATAACATCGCCCTTCTTAACCTTGCTGTGGGGCATTGCTTCCTTAACGGAAACCACGATAATGTCGCCCACCGAGGCGTAGCGGCGGTGTGAACCGCCCAGCACCTTGATGCAGGCAACCTTTTTGGCGCCGGAATTATCGGCCACCTGAAGCGTCGATTCTACCTGGATCATGGCACTACCCTACACGGCTTTTTCAATGATGGAGACCAGATGCCAGCGCTTGTTGCGCGAAAGCGGACGGAACTCCACAATTTTAACCTTGTCGCCCATACCGCATTCGTTCATGGGATCATGAGCCGTGAACTTCTTGCGGCGCCTCACATACTTCTTAAGCAGAGGATGCTTGACCAGGGTCTCGACGCGCACGACAATGGTCTTGTCGTTCTTGTCGCTCACCACAATGCCGGTCAGCATTCTGCCCTTGCGATCTTCCAGAGCTTGCATGTTCAGGCCCTCTGTTCCTTTTCGTTCAATACGGTCTCGATGCGCGCCACCTGCTTACGCATGACTTTCAGTTCGGAAGTCTTTTCAAGCTGCGCAGCGGCATGCTTGAAGCGGGCGTTCATCAGTTCCTGGCGCTGCTCGGTAAGAGCCGTGCGCAGTTCTTCCACGCTCATGGAGCGCAAATCCTGTGCGGCGGGCCGGGCGGCGGTTTCGGTCTTTTTCTTGGCAGCCATTTAGATGCCCTCCCTCACCACAATGATGGTCTTAACGGGCAGCTTGTGAGCGGCGCGGGTCAGCGCCTCACGCGCGAGGTCAAGGCTCACGCCCTTGATTTCATACAGCACGCGACCGGGCTTGACTGGAGCGCACCAACCCACGGGCGCGCCCTTACCGGAACCCTGACGGGTTTCCAGAGGCTTGGCCGTGACGGGGCGGTCGGGGAACACACGGATCCACACTTTGCCGCCACGCTTGATGTGACGCATCATGGCGATACGAGCAGCTTCAATCTGCTGGCTGGAAAGCTGGCCATGCTGCACGGTTTTAAGGCCGATATCACCAAACGCAATGGTGGCGCCGCGGGTGGCCAGGCCACGCAGGCGGCCTTTCTGCCACTTGCGGAATTTAACTCTTTTGGGCGCAAGCATTACTGATCAACCTCTTTGTCAAGGATTTCACCCTTATAGATCCACACCTTGACACCAATGATGCCGTAGGTGGTGTGCGCTTCGGCAAAACCGTAGTCAATGTCGGCACGCAGGGTCTGCAAGGGCACTCGGCCATCGCGGTACCATTCGGTACGGGCGATTTCTGCACCGGCCAGACGTCCGGCGCAGGTTACCTTGATGCCTTCGCCGCCAAACTTGCGGGCCATGGACACGGTACGCTTCATGGCGCGCCGGAAGGCCACGCGGCGCTCGAGCTGCTGGGCGATGTTCTCGGCCACCAGCTGGGCGTCCACTTCGGGGCGACGAATTTCGTTCACTTCAAGAGAGAACTCGCGGCCGAACTTCTGACGAAGATCGTTGCGAAGCTTTTCGATTTCCACACCCTTGCGGCCGATAACAATACCGGGGCGAGCGGTGGAAAGGATAAGCCGTACCTTGCCGCCGGCACGTTCGATCTCGATCTTGGAAACCCCGGCATGAAACAGGAGCTTCTTCACGAACGCGCGGATTTTGCTGTCTTCATAGACAAAGGCAGGGTAGTCCTTCTTGCTGAACCAGCGGGACTGCCAATTCTTGTTATACCCAAGCCGGAACCCGAACGGATGTACTTTCTGACCCATAGCCTATTCCTGCCCTTCTGCGAGTATAACGGTGATGTGGCTGGTGCGCTTGTGAATCTTGGTCGCCCGGCCCTGAGCCCGGGGCATAAAGCGCTTCCAGGTGGGGCCTTCGTTCACCACGATTTCCTTCACCACCATGGCATCCACATCAACGCCGCCCAGCTGCGAGGCATTGGCCAACGCGCTCTTGAGCACGCCGAAAAGCACGCCAGCGGGCTTGTTGGGCGTGAAGCGCAGAAGGTTCATAGCCTCCTCCACTCCAAGACCCTGCACGTTCTTGGCCACAAGACGGGTCTTGCGCGGCGAAACGCGCTGGAATTTTGCAATAGCTTTAGATTCCATATGCCTACCCTACTTCTTGCCGGCCTTGGCCTTTTTGTCGGCGGCATGCCCATGGAAGGTACGAGTGGGCGAGAATTCACCCAGCTTGTGGCCAACCATGTTTTCGGTAACGAACACCGGCACGAACTTCTTGCCATTGTGCACCGCAAAGGTCAGTCCCACCATTTCGGGCAGGATGGTCGAGCGGCGCGACCAGGTCTTGACTACACGGCGGTCGCTGTTGGCCACGGTGCTGTCGACCTTTCTCATCAGATGGCCGTCAACAAACGGCCCTTTTTTCAACGATCTCGGCATGAGCTACTCCTACTTCTGGCCGCGGCGTTTGATGATCAGCCGGGAAGAGGCCTTCTTCTTGTCGCGGGTCTTGTAACCCTTGGCAGGCATACCCCAAGGCGACACAGGATGACGGCCACCAGAGCTTCTGCCTTCGCCACCGCCCAGGGGGTGGTCGATCGGGTTCATGGCAACGCCGCGAACCTTGGGACGACGACCCAGCCAGCGGTTGCGGCCAGCTTTGCCCAGAGAGATGGTTTCGTGATGCACGTTGCCCACCTGACCCACAGTAGCCACGCAGGTAGCAAGCACCTTGCGCACTTCGCCCGAGGGCAGACGCAGCAGGGCATAGTTGCTTTCCTTGGCGACCAGCTGGGCATAGGTACCGGCGGCGCGGCACATCTGGCCGCCCTTGCCGGGGTAAAGCTCAATGTTGTGCACAATGGTACCCACAGGGATGCGGGCCATCTGCAAAGCATTGCCGGGCTTGATGTCGGCCACGACGCCATTGCGCTCGTTGATGCCGGACATGATCTTGTCACCCTGTTTCAAGCCAACCGGAGCGAGGATGTAGCGCTTTTCGCCGTCCGAATAATGGAGCAGCGCGATACGGGCGGTACGGTTGGGATCGTATTCAATGTGCGCAACAGTGGCTTCAACGCCAGCCTTGTCGCGCTTGAAATCGATGATACGGTACAGACGCTTGACACCACCACCGCGACGGCGGCTGGTGACTCGACCCAGATTGTTGCGACCGGCCTTCTTGGTGAGGCCTTCAGTGAGCGACTTCTCAGGGCGCGTCCGGGTGATTTCCTCAAAGTCGGAAACCGTCTGGAAGCGACGCCCCGCGGAGGTCGGTTTCAGCTTGCGGACAGCCATGATTACACTCCCTCGAAGAACTCAATTTTATCGCCCTGGCGCAGCGTAACATACGCTTTCTTCCAGCCGGGCTTACGGCCTACAACGCGACCCTGACGCTCCCTGTTCATGGGGGCGCGGCGCACAACGTTGACGGCTTCCACTTTAACATCAAAAGCCTTTTCCACGGCCAGCTTGATTTCAAGCTTGTTGGCCAGGGTGTGAACCATAAAGGCCACCTGCTGGGCTTCGTCCTTGATCAAGGTCGTCTTTTCGGTCAGCAGGGGCTTGAGCAGAACAGAAGTAGTTTCCATCTTACGCCCCCTTCTTTGCGAAACGCGCCTGAACAGGTTCGATAGCGCCTTCAAGCAGAACGAGCTGCTTGTGCTTGAGGATTTCAAGCACGCTAAGGCGATCGACAGTGGTCAGGGTGAGGCCCGGAATATTGCGAGCGGAACGAACCAGCGCGCTGTCTTCTACGGGCGCCACGATGAGAGCCTTGGAAAGGCCCAGCGTGTCGGCAACCTTGGCGAAATGCTTGGTTTTGGCTTCGGGCAGTTCAATACCCTTGACCACCATCAGGGTTGCAGCAGCCAGGCGGCTCGACAGGGCCATCTTCATGGCCAGGGCGCGCACCTTGCTGTTAACCTTGAAGCTGTAATCGCGGGGGCTGGGTCCGAAGATAACGGCACCACCGCGCCAAATGGGCGAACGGTTGGAGCCGGAACGTGCACGGCCCGTACCCTTCTGTTTCCAGGGCTTAGCGCCGCCGCCGGAAACCAGCGCACGGGTCTTTACCATATGCGTGCCGGCACGTTTAGCCGCCATTTGGGCGCGCGCCACGAGGTTGAGGATTTCGGGCCTCACCTCGATTTCGAACACGTCGGAAGCCAGCGTGATTTCGCCGCTTTCCTGCTTGTTCTGGTCATATACTTTCACGGTAGCCATTGCTGCTTCCTCTACTGCTTGCGGATCAGCACCAGCCCGTTCTTGGGGCCGGGCACGGAACCTTTGACCAGAATGACGTTGTCCTCAGGACGCACATCAACGATGGTCAGGCCCATTTCCGTAACGGTTTCATTGCCCCAATGGCCCGCCATTTTCCGACCCTTAAAAACGTGGCCAGGAAAGGTGTTGTTACCAATGGAACCATTGTTGCGGTGCACCTTTTCGCAGCCGTGGGTATCTTTGGAGCCGGCGAAATTCCAGCGGCGCATGCGCCCCTGGTAGCCTTTACCCATGCTTGTGCCGGTCACCTTGACCGTATCGCCTGCGGCGAAAATTTCAACGGTCAGTTCCTGACCCAGCTCCTGCTCCGGCGCACCCGCAAGGCGGATTTCGCGCAGATGGCGGAAAAGACCCTTGCCAGCCTTGGCGAAGTGTCCCTGCAAAGCCTTGGTGCTGTGCTTTTCCTTAGCGGGGGTCAGCGCGATCTGAACGGCGTTGTAGCCGTCCGTCTCCGCAGTTTTGACCTGGGTGACGGGGCACGGACCGGCCTCAATCACCGTGACAGGCACGGCAGCGCCAGCGCCGTCAAATATGCGGGTCATACCAAGTTTGCGACCCAAAATTCCCATTTTCTCAGCCATGACTGCCTCTCGCTAGAGCTTGATTTCCACGTCCACACCGGCGGGCAACGAAAGCTTGCCCAGCGCGTCGACGGTCTGCTGCGTGGGTTCCAGGATATCCATGAGCCGCTTGTGAATGCGCATTTCAAACTGCTCACGGGACTTTTTGTCCACATGCACGGAACGCTGCACGGTGTACTTGTGAATGTTGGTGGGCAGGGGAATTGGTCCCGCCACACCGGCACCGGTATTGCGCGCCGTATCCACGATTTCCGCAACGGCTTTATCCAGAATGCGGTAATCGTAGGCTTTGAGCTTGATCCGAATGCGATCGCTGCTAACTGTCGTCATTGTGCCTACTCCGTTTGCAAAAACATCCCGCGCGGCCTTTGGGCTACGAGCGCGGGCTCCTTCACAGCATACGCGGGCCATGAAGCATGGCCCGAAGGGCCGACCTCACCCTGGCAAGGAACGGAAAACGGAGCAACGTAAGGGGTTGCGCTAATGCGCGCATCACGCCTGAAATTTCAGGAAGAATTCGGAAGATTGGACGCCTGAACGCGCCTGCATCATCCGCGTGATGCTCCCCAGCGTCGCCCAGGCTAAGCCACTCCATAGAAAGAGCGGCCAAGCGGTCCCGCAGGGTCACCAAATGGGGGCTATCCCCCTACCTTACAGCCCCGGGTCACGCGCGGCCTGGGGGCTGCGGTGGGATCCGTCTTTGGGCTGGAACGGCTCGACATTGTCCGGCATTCGGTAACGCCTGCACATGTCAAAACCCTCTACAACCACAATATTGCGGTCACGTTGGGTGCATCAGGATGGACTCAACCCATCCTTCCCTGCCGTCCAGGGAACGCCGATAAAAATTACTTCTTATCGCGTGGAGATTTTTTCTATCCAAGTTCCCCTTGAACGTCAAGCCATTTTTGCAATATTTTTATCACGTCATCCAGGTTATTTGCCGCGCCAATCTTACTTCTTGACGCCTGGCCTCGCAAAAACTACAAGAGCCGCACCCCTCCGGCAATTTGCCAAGATGACGCTCTTTTGTCGCACACCCTCCATTATTGTGCAGTAAATTGCCATCTTAGGTTCCGATATTTTCAGGAGATCCCATGTCCATGATTGATGCCGCTAACAGGGCAAAACTCAATTCATACCAAGATACTGTCATAAATTACATCACAAATGAGAATGGACATATCCTGGCTGTGAGCGATGACCAGGCTTTTTGCACACAGTTGCGCCTAACCCTGGCCAAAGAGATGGGGCTTACGGCGCAGAGCATTTTTACTGCCATTGCAGATCCCCGCATGATGCTGCGTGAGCTGCGCGACATTCTGGCCCGGCACCCTGCCCCTCTTATCTTTATGGAGCGCAGTATCGGAGGGCAGGATCTGAGCTTTCTTGTGAGCCAGATCAAGCAGGCCTTCACAGCGCTTAAAATTATTGTGCTCACAAGCGATGTGCAGCGCGACCGCCTCATGCTGCTCCACGAAGTTGGGGCAGACAACTTTATCGCCAAGCCTGTTTCTGCCAATACTCTCATTGAAAAAATGGCTTTTACCCTCAGGCCGCAAAGCAAGCTAGGGCAGGTCATTGACGTGGCAAAAAAGCTGTTGGCGCAAAAAAAATACGACCTGGCACTGACCGCCTGCCAGAAGGTTTTGCAGCTCAAGCCTGGCAGCGCCGCGGCATTTCTGGTTATGGGCGATATCTTCCGCGCCACCCAGCAATACGACAAAGCACGTATCTCTTATGAATCAGCCGCAAAATCTGCCGATCTCTACCTCGCCCCGCTTCAGCGCCTTGCTGAAATGTACGCGGAAATTGGCGATGTGACACAGCAGGTGCGCTATCTCGAAAAGCTGGATTCGATCTCGCCTCTTAACGTGAACCGCAAGGTCAGCTTGGGTGAGGCCCATCTGGCCAACGGCGATGTGGAAAAGGCCGAGGCCTTTTTTGAAAAAGCAGTGGTGCAGATGAACCGAGAAGCTGCCGACGGCCTCAGCGCCCTCTCAAGTCGGATTGCCAGTATTTATGGCGAACGTGATCCCGAAAAGGCAGAAAAATTTCTGCGCAGCAGCCTTGAGGCCAAGGGCAAACGCCTTGGGCGGGAAGATCTGGCCCTGTTCAACCAGCTTGGCATCAGCCTGCGCAGGCAGGGCCGCTGGCAGGACGCCATCAGTGAGTACAAGCGCGCCATCAAGGTCGCCCCTGACGACTCCACGCTCTATTATAATGTAGGCATGGCCTTTGCCGAAGGCGCGGATTTTATCCAGGCCAAGGCAAACCTCGTGAAGGCTCTGGATCTGGAGCCGGAAATGGTCAAGAGCAACGCCTCCATTGCCTGCAACTTTGGTGCTGTTTTTCTACAGTCGGGCGACCGTGTCCGGGCTGTGCAGTTTTTTCAGACGGCGCTTACCCTCAAGCCCGATATGAAACTTGCGCTGCAAGGGTTGGAGCGCGCAAAAAAATGATTCAACAAGGTGGCTGCTGTGCTCTCATGGGCGCACTGACACCGCTCTGCAGCCTCCTGCCCGATAATATTTTTGCCGCGTTGCATTGCCAACCTCAATGTTATGTCTTATTTTTAAGGGATGCCGTGCATTGTCCATTTGGGACCAGGCACCGCGCATTCAGTACGTTCCGCAGCGCACCCGAAACAGGTGTTTGCGCAGCATAAGCGACCGGACATGGTGCCAGACAGATCAGATCGAAAATATTTGTTTGCACCACGTGGATATTGAAAAATCCGCACCGCGAATTGCTTTTCCCGTTACGAACGAAGACAGCAGAGATGCTTAGGCGGTAAGCGAGCATTTCAAAGTGAAAATGCTCTAGTAAGGAGACTTCATGTTTGGTTTTCTTTTCAAAAAAATCTTCGGCAGCACCAACGACCGCTACTTGCGCAAGCTCCACCCCATGGTACAGCGCATAAACGCGTTCGAGCCTGAAATGCAGCAGCTGGCCGATGCCGACTTTCCTGTACGCATTGCGCAATACCGTCAGGAAGTGCAGGACGGCACAAGGACTCTCGACGCTCTGCTGCCCGAAGTTTTTGCTCTGGTGCGCGAGGCCTCAAGCCGCATACTGGGCATGCGCCACTATGACGTGCAGCTCGTCGGCGGCATGGTTCTGCACAAGGGCAAAATTGCCGAAATGAAAACCGGCGAAGGCAAAACCTTGGTGGCCACCCTGCCCGTGGTGCTCAACGCCCTGTCTGGCAAGGGCGTGCACGTGGTCACGGTCAACGATTACCTTGCCAAACGCGACTCGGCCTGGATGGGCCAGCTATACGAATTTCTGGGCCTGACTACGGGCGTCATCGTGCATGGCCTTGATGACGAAGAACGCAAGGCCGAATACGCCAAGGATATCACCTACGGCACCAACAATGAATTCGGCTTCGACTACCTGCGCGACAACATGAAATTCTACGCCAACCAGCTGGTGCAGCGCGGGCACAATTTTGCCATTGTGGACGAAGTGGACTCCATCCTCATCGATGAAGCCAGAACGCCGCTCATCATTTCCGGCGCTTCCGATGAGTCGGTGGGCATGTACCGCACGGTGGACGACATTGTCCGTCAGCTCACCGCCGAACACTACACGGTGGACGAAAAAGCCCGCACCGCCATGCTCACCGATGATGGCGTGGCCCGGTGCGAGGAACTGCTCAAGCTGGACAACCTTTTTGACCCCGCCAACATCACGGCCCAACACCATGTGATGCAGTCGCTCAAGGCGCATCAGATTTTCAAGCGCGATGTGGATTATATTGTTCAGGAAGACCAGGTAATTATTGTTGACGAATTCACTGGCCGCCTTATGGCTGGCCGCCGCTATTCAGATGGCCTGCATCAGGCGCTGGAAGCCAAGGAACACGTCACCATCGCGGCTGAAAACCAGACGCTGGCCTCCATCACCTTCCAGAACTACTTCCGCCTGTACGACAAGCTTTCGGGCATGACCGGTACTGCGGATACCGAAGCTGTGGAATTCCATCAGATCTACAGCCTTGAGGTCATCTCCATTCCCCCCAACAGGCCCATGGTTCGCAAGGATTATCCTGACCTCATCTACCGTTCGCGGCAGGAAAAGTTTGACGCCATTGTTGAAGCCATTGCCGAACTGCACAAAAAAGAGCAGCCCGTGCTTGTGGGCACAATTTCCATTGAAACGTCCGAAATGCTTTCGCACCGGCTGAGCAAACTCGGCATTCCGCACAGCGTGCTCAATGCCAAGCAGCACGAGAAAGAAGCCGAGATTGTGGCGCTGGCAGGCCAGAGAGGCCGCGTCACCATTGCCACCAACATGGCTGGCCGTGGTACGGACATCATGCTGGGCGAAGGCGTTGTGGATCTGGGCGGCCTGCACATTCTTGGCACAGAACGGCACGAAAGCCGCCGCATCGACAACCAGCTGCGTGGCCGCTCGGGCCGTCAGGGCGATCCTGGCTCTTCGCGCTTCTACCTTTCGCTGGAAGACGACCTCATGCGCCTCTTTGGCTCTGACCGTATCAAGGGCCTCATGGAAAAACTTGGCCTGCGCGATGGCGAAGCCATTGAGAATGCCATGGTTACCCGCGCGGTGGAAGGCGCTCAAAAGCGTGTGGAAGCCCACCACTTTGAAATACGCAAAACACTGCTTGATTATGACAACGTCATGAACCAGCAGCGCGAAGTTATCTACACCCTGCGCCGCGAGCTCATGGTTGAGGAAGACCTTGAGCCCGTTTTGCAGGAATTCATGAGCGATGTGCTGGATGACGTGTACAGCCCGCTGGCATCCCTGCCTGTGGACGGTCAGGACGATGCCCGCGCCGCAGCTCTGGCGCGGCTGCGCGATGTCTTCAACCTCGACAGAGTGCTTGATGAAGGCGCACGCCTGCCCGAACGCGAAGAAACCGAAGTTATGGCCCAGGGTATTCTTGACAAGCTCAAGGCGGAAACCGGCCCCACCTATGCCGATATTCTGCGTTACTTTCTGCTGGAAGAGCTTGACCGCTGCTGGAAAGAACATTTGCGCAACATGGACGCCCTGCGCGACGGCATAGGTCTGCGCGGCTACGGCCAGCGCGATCCCAAGCTGGAATACAAACGCGAAGGCTTTGAAATGTTCCAGGCCATGCTGTTCCAGATTCGCGAAAGCGTGTTCCGCGCCCTTACGCGCATTCGTGTACAGATTGAGCCTATCGCCGCCGAACCCGAACAGCAGGAAGTGGAAGTGCCGGTCGAAGAGCCGCAGCTTTCCCCTGTGTCGCGGGAATACCGCCATAAGGAAAGCAATTCGCAGCTTTCTTACTCCAGCGGCGGCAGCATTTCGGAAGACCCCAAGAAGCCCGCCAAGGCCGCGCCGCGTATTGGCCGCAATGACCTTTGCCCCTGCGGCAGCGGCAAAAAGTACAAAAAGTGCTGCGGGCAGGATAAATAGCCAAGTAATTGCATTAGATCGCTATACCAAGAGACACAAAAGGCGGGGACAACCCCGCCTTTTTATGTTCCATGCTCTGTGCGTACGCAGCAACAATGCTTCAGCGCGCCGATCATGCGGCGCGACAGGCAAAAAGTCCTATGCCTGGGATGAAAAAAACTTTGTCCCTACGCTGCCGATGATGATAAGGGCGATGAAAAACAGCTGGGGCAGCGAAACCTTGTCGCCGAAAAAAAGCGCCCCGCCCAGAACCACGCCCACAGTGCCTGCGCCTGTCCAGAGGGCATAGGTCATCCCCGCCGGGAGCCCGCGCATGGCCAGTGCCAGCAGGCCCATATTCACGAAGCTCAGCACAATGGGCACTGCCGCGGCCTGCCAGTTGCCCAGCGTAGAAGCCCACTTGAGGCTGAGCGCCCACAAAATCTCGGTCACCACGGCCAAACTCAATGCAAACCATGCCATATCCAATACTCCTTTGCGTGGGCTCGGATAAAAAGGCACGGCCTGCGGAAACCCAAAAGAACAGAACAATGCATCCACGGAACGGCGTACAACTGCCATCTGTCCATAGATGTGTCAACCTGCGAGCCCCTACTCCCGAAAATCAGAAATAATCCGAAAAATACGGCTTGTCCGGCGGGATCAGTGTCTCCAGCGTTTTCAGCAGATGATAGTCCATGTCAATGCGGTCATTGTTGTACAGATAGGTGGGGCGCTTGTATCCCATCAGCATCGTTGTGAGCGTTTTGATATCCAGCGAGAGGCGATGCCCTGTGCTCCAGGTGTTTACCTTTTCGCAAAAAGTACGCCCGTCACGCCAGCTCACATGGAAGATGCCGTTGTTCCACGGGGCCATGACATCGCTCACTTCCAGTTCAAGAGTCAGCTTGGGGTCTTCAAACTGGAAGGAGTACAGTTCGATAAAGCGCTGCACATCCACAATGCGCGCCATGGCGTAGGGCTGAATGCTCTCGTCAATTTCACTGTCTTCAAACTGAAAGGCAATGGGCTCGCCAGTGTAATTGGCGCCTTCCACCTTGGTTATCATGGAAAAATGGGCGCTGATGTAGTTCCAGATGCCGTACTTGGCCTCCTGGTTCAGATAGACCATTTCCTTGATACTGAAAACTTCGTTCTCAATGTAGTAGATAACATAGCCCAGGGGCTTGCCGTCGGCGCTGTAGTACACTGCCGCCATGACGTCGTCCGAATCCCAGCGCCAGTACTCCTCCCACTCCAGCTTGCCGCGAATGAGCGCGCCGTGTTCCTGAAGCGCAAAATACTTGTAAACGCGGTGCAGGTCTTCGCACTCGATGTCCACGCGCTCGATCTGCCCGTCCACGGGGTGGCGCTTGGGCAACTGGGTGTCCTTGATGGCAAAGGTCATCTTGTCCGAAACAATTTCCCAGCCGTGCTTGCGGTACAGGGGGATGGAATAGGGGCAGAGGTAGGAAACAATCTGCTGCTGTGAGCGCATGTATTCAAGGCTTTTGCCAATGAGCGAATGGATCAGCCCGCGCCCCGTATATTCGGGATAGGTAGCGACGCCGGTGATGCCGCCCATTTTGCAGATTTCGCCCTGGATGTTCACTTCCATCGGGTAGATGACGATCTGCGAGGCAAGATGCCCCTTGTAGAACCAGCCCATGACGTGGGATGCCTCAAATATGGGCATCTTGGACTGCTTCATCTCCATGTCGGACCAGCCGATACGGGCCATTTCGGATGTGCTGACCTGAAAGGCGTAGCGCAGCAGGGCCTCAAATTCTTCAAAATCCTCTTCGCCAAGCTGGCGCAGTTCAAAGGCTTCTGTGCCTACGTCCTTGCCCGAAGGGGCTTCTCTGTGGGGGGCGGCAGTGCCCTGCGCGGCTGACCCGCGCTCGGGTCGGGCAACAGGAACAAGCGGTGCACCATCGTGTTCGTCAGGGGGCACCCCTGCGCCACGAAAAGGATGCGGCTCAAGCCGTGGCCCCTCAAGAGGGGGAAGATGTTGCTGTTTATGAAGAATACGCATGCAATGCCTTCCAGATAAGTGTGGAAAACCGCTGTACATCGGGTGACCCGATTGCGCAAGCGGTTTGACTTGGCCGCCGCAAGCGGGCGATGGGGGGACGGTCAGATATGGAGGCCGGCAGCGTCCCGGCGTTCTTTCAAGCCTTCAAGTACAGCCGAGCTGACGCGCAAGCCCCCGTAGCCCTGGCCCAGACGGATAGTGGGCTTGTTTGATCCGTGATAGTCCGATCCGCCGGAAACGCCAAGGTCAAAACGCTTGGCCAGGGCCAGGCAGGTGCGCACATCGGCTTCGGAGTGTTCGCTGTGATAGGCCTCAATGGCGCTGAGCCCGTATTCCTTGAGGCGGGCCACCATGGAGTCCAGCCATCCTGCGGGGGCCTTCCAGAGCAGCGGATGCGCCAGGCATACCGTTGCCCCCATGGAGGCCAGCAACCGAACGCTTTCATCAGGTTCCAGCACGGTTTTGGGCAGATACGCCTTGCCCCGGCTGCCCAAAAATTCTTTGAAAACCTGCCGGGGATCCTTGGCAAAGCCCTTGTGCAGCATCACAGCAGCGATGTGTGGTCGCCCCACGCTCTCGCCCTTGGCCGCCGCCAGCACTTCTTCCATGCTGATGTCGTAGCCGAGATCCTGCAACTTTTTTACTATGCCCACATTGCGCTCTGCGCGCATTTCGCGCAGCCAGCGTAGTTTTTCCAGCAAAGGCTGGGGATTTTCCGGTAGCCACAGGCCAAGAATGTGCAGTTCGCCCAGTTCCGTGCCTGTCGAAATTTCGCAACCGCGCACAACCTCAATACCGAGCTCGCGCCCGGTCTGCTGCCCCTCATCAAGGCCAGACAGAGTGTCGTGGTCAGTGATTGCCACTGCGGCAAGGCCTGCGGCATGTGCCTTGCCCACAAGCTGGGCAGGTGTATCCGTACCGTCAGAAGCGGAGGAATGCGTGTGCAGATCAATGAATTTCATACTATCTTTCATGGGATAATTATTATACCGCAAAATGACAATATGGGGCAAGCCTTGAACTGGAAGACGCTTGGAGATAGAATACCCCCTCACGATTAACAGAAGGATTCTTTATGCCTATGGAAACCCGCGAGTTACTGCAAATTCTGGCTTGCCCCAAATGTCTGGGCAACCTTGTGGCGCTGGAAGACAACGGTTCAGTCGCCGCCTTTGCCTGCAAGGCCTGCGGCGTGGTCTATCCGGTGCGCGACAATATTCCCATCATGCTTGTGGAAGAAGCTATTCCTCTTGAAGACTGGAACAGGGAACACCCTGCTGCCAAGGAATGCGCCTGATGCGCCTGCTTGTTGCCTCCGACCTGCACGGGTCTGTTGAAAGTCTGCTTTTTTTGCTGGAAAAAGCGAGAGAGCTTACCCCTGACGCACTGGTGCTGCTGGGCGATCTGGTTTACCACGGCCCGCGCAATCCCCTGCCGCAGGGCTATGACACCCGCTCCGTGCTGCAAACCATGCCCGATCTTTCGGCCTTGCCCTGCCCGGTGATGGCAGTGCGCGGCAACTGCGATGCAGAGGTTGATCTGTGCCTTTTGCCCTTTGCAGTCGCAGAGTCCACCTGGATTGAAGCAGACGGCCTGAGTATTTTTGCCAGCCACGGGCACCACCTGCCCGAGCGCCCTCCCTGCCCCGGCATCAAGCCCGGAACGGTTCTCTTGCGCGGGCATACCCATGTGCCGCGCGGCGAAACCATTGATGGCCTGCACTTCTGGAACCCCGGTTCCCTTTCCCTGCCCAAGAGCGGCTCGCCCCGCACCTACGGCCTTATAGAAAACGGCGTCTTTTGCGTGCTGGACATGCAGGGCGGCGAAATATTGCGTCACGCTCCCGCACCGCGCTAATCAGGCTTTACCATGTCCTACAATATTGCCCCGTGCCCGGCTGCCGCCGATTCGTCCTCATTTTTGCGCCCGCTGTTCCGCATGGCCTCAGGCCTTGAACTGCTGCTGGCTTCGGCCTCGCCCCGCAGGCGGCAGTTTTTAAACGAATGGGGAATCCCCTTCCGTCTGGCCCTCACCAGTGCTGATGAACCTCGCCCGGAACTGGGTGAATCCCCGGAGGCGTATACCCGGCGCGCTGCTACTGCCAAGGCCTTGGCATCAGGGCATGCCGTTCGCCAGCAAGGTATCGCCTGTCAGGACTTGCGGCCGGTGATTCTGGCCGCAGATACCGTAGTGGCTGTGGACGGCGATATTCTTGGCAAGCCGGAAAACCCGGCTCATGCATTGCGCATGCTGGAGCGCCTCAACGGTCGCGGGCATGAAGTTATCAGCGCAGTGTGCCTGCTGCTGCCTGCCGATGCAGCCTTTAGCCCTGCACAAGCCTCAGGGTCTGCCAGCACCAATACTTGCCCCAATGTGGACGAATGCTGTGTCGATTCGTTTCGCATGCTGTCATTCAGCGACACCAGCCGTGTTTTCTTCCACTACTGGCCGCAGCCTTTGCTGCAAGCCTATCTGGATACCGGAGAGCCGCACGACAAAGCGGGCGCATATGCCATTCAGGGGCAAGGAGCGGTACTGGTTGAGCGCGTTGACGGCTCCTGGAGCACGGTAGTGGGCCTGCCTGTCACCCAGCTTGCCCAGGTCATGCTGGACAGGGGCCTCATGCTGCCCTGCGCCTGATAGATACACCCTTTCCACCATGACACAGCTGCCCCATTGGCTGTGTCATGGCTGTCTTCCCTACCAGAACTGCCTCACAACCAGCCCCCTTGCCCCAAACGAATCCGGAGAACCTTGTGCCCATAACGTTGTGGGGCCTGCTCCGCGCTGCCAGGTGAGTCACTGCCGCGAAGTCACGCTTGTGGTCGCATCCCGCTTTTTCCACTGCGCACTTAGTCACCGCAAACTTCGGGGGATAGTTCCCTTTCCCCAGCCTATTCGTTTTGAATGGCGGAGCGCACTTTTTGCCCTTTCCCCAATGGCTCTGAGAAAAATAAAAAAAAGTTTGTCGGTAATTGTGAATTATTTCTTCAATTGGTATGGCGTTCCAATCCGCACAGTCTGGTATCCTAGGTTGCCTTTTATGCCATTTTGTGAAAATATGCACAGGCATGACTGAAAGATCAATCAATTCCGGGCTCTTGACGCCTCTCTAAAATATTTTTAGTGCTGTACCATGGAATCATTTCACCTCTAGAAATTCTATGCAACACACAGGAGGGAGGATTTAATCATGTCCCAGGAAAGGATCACAACGCTGTTAAATGAGAACCGCAGCTATCTTCCACCTGAGCACGGCAAAACTTCTGCATGGGTATGTGGGCCAGAAGAATATGACGCTCTCTGCAGCCGCGCACTGGAAGACCCCAACGACTTTTGGGGTGCGCGAGCATCGCAGTTGATCCATTGGTTCAAACGCTGGGACAAAGTGCTGGAAGCAGATGAGGTAAACCATAAATACAAGTGGTTTACAGGCGGCAAACTTAATGCCTCCTTTAACTGTATCGACAGGCACCTCATCTCTGGGCGGCGCAACAAGGCCGCGCTTATCTGGCAGGGCGAAAAAGAAACAGACGTTCGCTGCTACACCTACCAGATGCTTTATACTGAAGTGTGCCGCGTTGCACATGCTTTGAGTTCGCTGCGCATCCGCAAGGGCGATCATGTGGCTTTGTACATGCCCATGATTCCGGAACTTTTTATCGCCATGCTCGCATGCGCCCGCATTGGCGCCATCCACACGGCCATCTTTTCCGGCTATGCGGAGGGCGGCGTTCGCAGCCGTATTCAGGGTTGCAAAGCTCGCGTTGTCATCACGGCGGACGCGGCGGTGCGCGGCGGCAAGTTCAAGCCCCTCAAGGCCAATCTTGACCCCATCCTTGAAAAGTGCCCCTCGGTGGCGCACGTGGTTGTGGTCAAGCATGCCGGTATTGACGGCGTGAACATGCAGCGCAACCGCGATGTGTGGTGGCATGACCTGATTGATGACTTTACCCTTAACCCGGACTTCCCCTGCGAACCCATGGACGCCAACGACACGCTCTTTCTGCTGCACACAAGCGGCAGCACGGGCAAGCCCACGGGCGTCATGCATTCCACGGGCGGCTACCTCACATATGCGGCGCACTCCACGCAGTGGTGCTTCGACATGCGCGACGATGATGTGTACTGGTGCACGGCAGATGCAGGCTGGATCACAGGCCACACCTATGGCGTGTACGGACCGCTTTCGCTTGGGGCCACCACGCTGATGTTTGAAGGCGTGCCCACATGGCCATACCCTGACCGCTACTGGCGCATTGTAGAGAACTTCCGGGTCAACATCTTCTATACCGCGCCCACGGTCATCCGCTCGCTCATGCGCATGAACGAGGCGTGGACAGAGCGCTACGACCTGCGCAGCCTGCGCATTCTCGGCAGCGTGGGCGAGCCCATCAACCCCGAGGCATGGCAGTGGTACCACAAGAACATCGGCGGCGGCGAGCTGCCCATCGTGGACACATGGTGGCAGACCGAAACCGGCGGCGCCATGATCGCTCCCATGCCCTATGCCACCAAGCTCAAGCCCGGGTCGGCCTCCAAGCCCCTGCCCGGCATTGACGCTGCGGTTATCGGCACAGCCTCGCGTGACGGGGACGAAGCCGAAGCGGGCAGCAAGGCCGGACATCTGGTCATCCGCCGCCCCTGGCCCGGCATGATGCAGGGCGTGTATAATGATGAGGAAAAGTACCAGTCCTACTTCTCACGCTTCGGCTGCTATTCGTCAGGAGATGCGGCAGAAGTTGATCAGGACGGCTACTTCTGGATTCTGGGTCGCGTGGACGACTCCATCAACGTGTCGGGGCACCGGCTCTCCACGGCAGAAATCGAAGCCGTGCTGGCTGCCTGCCCCGAAGTGGGAGAAGCCGCAGTTGTGCCCATGCCCCACGCCCTCAAGGGCGAAGGCATCTACGCCTACGTGGTTACGCGGGATGAAGTGCCGTGGAGCGCGCAACTGCGCGTAAAACTGCGCGATGCCGTGCGCCGCGACATCGGCGCGCTTGCCAGTCCGGAATTCATCCAGTTTGTGGACGCCATGCCCAAGACCACCTCGGGCAAGATCATCCGCCGTATGTTGCGCAAGATCGCTGGCGACAGCTACGAAGACATCGGCGACACCACTTCGCTGGCAGAACCGGAAGTCATCGGCAAGATAATTGAAGGACACCGCAACCTTGTTGCAGGCCGACACGAAACGGAAAGCGCCCCCGAAGGCGCTGCCGAGACCGCGCAGGTCTGATACTTCAGGTGCAGGGCTGCCCGGAGCGGCTTTGCACTCTAACCGGGGCGCACCCTCAACGTCCCGGCAAAACAGCACACCCCCGCAGATTGTGCCATCGCGGGGGTGTGCTGCTGTCTGAGATACAGTAAAGCCAGATTGGTAAAATGAGCCTGACCGCAGGATCACGCTGGTTATTGAGGTGTGCTCTGAACGCGGGCCCACAAAAGGAGGACGATCCGCGTCAGCCAGAGTGCCGCCAATCGCCAGTCAGACCAGGGCACTGCGGCGTGGCTCAAGGCTGACTACGAATTTACAGATTTCTCTGAGAGGTGCTGGCTACTTTGATGGTTCTTCCCGCCGGGGGGCGCCTCTCTGCGGGTCATGCGGGGCAGTACCTGCCGCCTGCACCGATTCATTCTGCGAAGGTTCACCCTGCATTGGTTCAGCGGGCGATTGCGCACCATCCGTCTTATCTGTTCCAGCCACAGCGCTCCAGCGCCCCAGCGTGTCACGCATCCACGCCCACACAGCCCGGCTTTCCTCTGGCATGCACATGGAGGCAAGACACAAGGCAATCACCAAAAGGGCAAGAGCCGCCAGCACCAGAGCCAGAGCCTGCGCCGCAAGGGCAAAAGCTGCCACAGCCACAAAGATCGTCAGCAGCCACTTGCCTGCAAATGCGGCGCAGCGCGCGCATGCAGCTCGCACACGTTCAACGCTAGCTTTCATCAAACAGCCTTACGCCGAACCCACACGTGGCGGCTGGCCATCAACACCCAGGCAAGGCCCGCCAGTAGATGCAGCGGTTTGGGCCCGGACAGGCCGGAAGCCAGGCACACCCCTGCCACGCCCAGCATGGCCCGAACTTCGAGTTTTCGCTGCGAAATGCCCAGGATATTTCTCTTGTCACCCCTGCTGCCTAAAGAAAAACCCTTGGTTGCAGATGCACTTTTGTCGCCGCCCTTGCTACGCCACTGCTCACACCGCTGGGCGCGTGCCGTGGCGCGCAGCTCGGCTGCGACCTCAGCCTGCGAGCGGGCCAGGATCGGTACGCTCAGTTCCAGCCGCTGGCACAGGCTGGCAAGGTCCACGCCGGGCTTCAGAAGCAGAAGCATGGAGGCAGCACCGGGCCGTACCTCAAGCACATCCTGCTCTTTACCAAGCGCTGCCTGCACGGAGCTGCGCACGGCAACCTCGCCCAGAGCCGGATGGCGCAGGCGCGCCCGCCCTTCCATACTATGTGCTACATATTGAGGAAACATGGCCTCTCCTTGTTGCAGGACTAAAGCCCTGATCTGTCATCAAATTTGAAAACGACTTTCTTTTCTCTTGACACAGAACCGTAATGAAGGCAAGGTTGTTTTGCGGATTACAGCAGGAGTCACAGCCCGTCCTGTTTATCCAGAATGGTCAAAAACCATTGAACAAATTTGCCACCAGCATCAAACATAGAGAGTGCACGCATGAGCCAGATTGTCAATCTGCGTCAGATGCAAGTAGGACAGCAGGGAAAGATTGCAGCCGTTGAAGCCCTCGGAGAAATGAACCGTCGCATCCGCGACATGGGTCTTATCCCCGGCACTACGGTTTCCATTGTAGGCCGCGCGCCCCTTAAGGACCCTGTAGCCTTGCGCCTTTCAGGCGTAACCATCTCCCTGCGCAACAGCGAGGCTGACTTTATCAAAGTTGACCTTTCCGGCGTGTCCAGCTAGCTTTTATCTAAGCATCATACCCTGAAAATCTGCCAGTTTTACCGTCCGGTCGCAAGTGAGCGATCGGACGGAAGCTGGACTATTATCTCGATTCGGCCATCTGCCGCATGCTGGAATCGCTGACCGAATCTGGACACACAAGAGCAAGGAGAAGGAAAATGAACGAAGGCATGAAGTGCGGATTGTGGTTTTTGGGCGGCGTTGCCCTGGGTGTGCTCGGCGCGGTGGCCGTAAGCAAGGGCAAGCTGGATTTCAAGCCCCTGGCCACTGACCTTTTGAGCCGCGGCATGGACGTGAAAGACGCCCTGCTGAGCAAGGTTGAAGCCATCAAGGAAGATGTGGAAGACCTCACCGCCGAGGCCCGCCTTGCCGCTGAAAAGCGCAAGACCTCCAAAGACGCCACCGAGGCCTAATCACGCAGTTGTTTGCAGCGCCTTTTCGACGCTGAAGCTGCCAGTGCCGCTCGAGCATTCGGGCGGCACGCAAACTCTCCATCCCCCCGTATATGCAGGGGATCGTTCAGGACAGTGCGGCCCAGGCCGCCTCGCTTCAAGGAGCGCGCATGCGTTTTTTTATTGTTCATGAATTGCGTGGCATCACAACGCCTGAATCCGGCAGAATGCGCGTGCGCGCATCAAGCTGCCTCGGCGAAGGTCGTATTGAGGCTCTGGCCGGCGCCCTGGAATCGCTCGAGGGCATCACCGAAGTGCGCGCCAATGCCCTGATCGGCAGCCTGCTGATTTTTTATGACAACGAAGAAACGCGCGTCACGGCTCTCACCCTGCTGGTGGGTGCGGCTGATGCAGGCGCTCAGTTTGATATTCAGGGGCAGCACTACGAAAACGCGCTTTCGCCCGGTCAGGGGCTTATGCCCTTGGTGCGCTACGTTTTTGTGCGCCCCTTTTTGCCGCTGGCCCTGCGCGTATTCAACAGCGTCATGGGCGCGCTGCCCTTTTTGTTCAAAGGTCTGGGCGCGCTTTTGCGCGGCACCCTGAGCGTTGACGTTCTGGACGCTGCCGCCATTGGCGCATCGCTCATCATGGGCGACTTCCGCACGGTCAGCATGCTTACCCTGCTGCTGGGACTGGGCGAGACCCTTGAAGACTGGACAAGACGCCGCTCCATGGCTTCGCTGACCGAAAGCCTTGCCCTGAACGTGGAAAACGTCTGGCTGCTGGTGGACGGCACTGAAGTTTCCGTTCCTCTGGCGCAGGTGCGCGAGGGCGACCTTGTGGTTGTGCATGCTGGCGGCTCCATCCCTGTTGACGGCGAGGTTGAGGAAGGCTGCGGCCTTGTGAACCAGTCGTCCATGACAGGCGAACCCCTTGGCGTGCGCCGCACAGAAGGGGCTTCTGTATACGCTGGCACAGCCCTTGAAGAAGGACGGCTTGTGATTCGCGCCCGCCATGTGGGCGATGGCACACGCCTGCGTCAGGTTGTAAAATTTATTGAAGAGTCTGAATCGCTCAAGGCGGGCGTGCAGGGCAAGTTTGAACGCCTGGCTGATCTGGCCGTACCCTTTACCTTTGGCCTTGCCGGGCTTGTGTGGCTGATCACCCGTGATTTCCGCCGTGCATCTTCAGTGCTGCTGGTGGACTACTCGTGCGCCCTCAAGCTTGCCACGCCACTGGCGGTGCTGGCCTCCATGCGCGAAGGCGCGCGCCACGGCATTGCCATCAAGGGCGGCCGCTATCTTGAGGCCCTGAGCGAAGCTGATACGCTGGTCTTTGACAAAACTGGCACCCTCACCCAGGCCAGCCCCAAGGTTGTGGAGGTCATCCCGGCCCCTGGCTTTGAACGGGACGAAGTGCTGCGCATCATGGCCTGCCTTGAAGAACATTTTCCCCACCCTGTGGCCCGCGCCGTTGTGCGCAAGGCAGAGGAAGAAGACCTGCAACACGCAGAGGAACACGCCCATGTGGAATACGTGGTGGCGCACGGCGTTGCCTCCACCCTGCACGGCAAAAAAATGCGGGTGGGCAGCCGCCACTACATTGAGCACGATGAAGGCGTTGATCTTTCGCCCCTTGCGGAAGCTATCGGCCAGCAGACCGAGCTTGGCCGTTCCCTGCTGTTCATGAGCGAGGATGGGCGGGCTGCTGGCCTGGTGTCCATTGAAGACCCCCTGCGGCCCGAAGCGGCACAAGTGGTTGAAGCCATGCGCGGCCTTGGCATGCGCCGGGTGCTCATGCTGACAGGCGATGACGAGCGCACGGCCAGAGCCGTGGCTGCACAGGTGGGCATTACGGAATTTCGCGCTCAGGTGCTACCCACTGACAAAGCCCGCATTGTGCAGGAACTGGCGGCAGAAGGCTGCAAGGTGCTCATGGTGGGCGACGGCATCAACGATGCCCCTGCCCTGTCAGCGGCGCATGTGGGCGTTGCCATGAGCGATGGCACGGATCTGGCCCGCGAAGTTGCCAACGTGCTGCTGACCCATCCCAGCCTTGAAGGGCTGGTCAGCGCCCGCCTGTTGGGTAATCATACCCTGCGCCGCATCCACGGAAACTTTGTGGCCACAATGACCCTCAACAGCCTGTTCCTGATGGGCGGCCTGTTCATGGTGCTTGGGCCGGGCGTTTCTGCCCTGCTGCATAACCTGACCACCCTTGGTGTTGCCCTTAACGCCATGCGCCCCCACCTGCCGAAAAGCCTGCCTGGCGAGGAGCTCCATTATGAACGCCATCCATCTGCTTAGGTATGTGCGCAGTTTTGTGGACGGCAGGGTGCGCATACGTCACCCCGCCCTGCGGCATGAAAGCGTTCTGCGGCTGGCCCGCGAGAAAATGAGCGCCATCAGCGGTGTGCATGCCGTGGAAGGCAACAGTGTCAGCGGCTCCATACTGATTACGTATGACAGCACGGCAATCCCCCGCGAAAAGCTTTTTGCCATTGGCGAAGCCTGGGCGCGGTATCTTGATGCCGTCAACGCAGGCAAAGACAGCACTGTTCCGCAATTCTGAAAACAAACCCCGCAGGGCAAAGCCTTGCGGGGTTTGTTGCATATGACGGGGCAAACCCCAAACATTTTAAGTCATTTTTATGCAAGGCCCTTTTTCACCAGCCATTCTTCAAACCGGGCGAGGTGGGCCGCAAAACTTTTACGGCCATAGCCTATGCGGAAATACGGTTCCTTGATGCCGTATACCGAACCCGGCAGCAGCAAAACCCCGGCTTCATGAGCCAGCCTTTCGCAAAAATCCGCCACAGGCTCGCTGAGCCGTATGCGAGGAAAGCCAATGGGGCCAGCCTGAGGGCGGTTGTAGGTAAACATGTGGGCATGGCGGGCAAAAAAAGCGTCTGCCGTCTTGAGGTTCTCGCTGATAATGCCCCGGTTTTTTGCCAGCAGATGCTCCCCATGCCGCAGAGCCACAAGGGCCAACGCTTCTGAAGGCGTTGCCCCGCAAATACTCAGATAGTTTTTGTAGCGCGCAACACCTTCCATCAGTGCGCTGTCCCGGCAGGCCAGCCAGCCAACGCGCAAACCTGGCAGACCATAGGCCTTGCTGAGCACACCGAGTGAAATACCCTTTTCGTACACATCTGCGATCCAGGGTGCGTTGTCGCCTGCCTGCTGCGCCCCGGGAGCGCCCTCTGCACCGACGCTTGGCGCGTTCCAGCCCAATCCCCGGTAAACTTCATCGCAGAAAATCCAGGCTCCACGCTGACGGGCCAGCTCGCACAACCTGTCGGTCTGTTCCCGGTTCAGGGTAAAGCCCGTGGGATTGTTCGGCGTATTGAGCACAATGGCCTTGGTGTCGGGCCGCAGCAGTGCGGCCAGTTCATCCATATCTCCCTGCCAGCCCTGCTCCGTCTGCCGTAGATGCCAGAAGTCCACATGGCAACCCGTGCTCCGGGCCACCTCATACAAGGACTGATAGGCGGGGAACATGCACACCACATGGTCGCCCGGCTCAAGCAGGGTGTTCATGCAGGCAAAAATGCCCTCCTGCGCGCCGGTAAACAGCACCACGTTTTCTTCTCGCATACCCGCGTACAGCCCTGCCACCGCGCGGCGAAGATCGGGCCTGCCGTTGTTTTCGCCATAGCCAAGGCTGGTGTTCAAAAAATCCTGCCGGGCTGAGGCCGCATCCGGCTCCAATCCCAGCAGGGCATCAATACTCATGGCCTCGCAGTCTGACTGCGCCAGAAGATATGGTGTGGAAAATTCGTATTTGCCAAAAAACACTTCTAGCTCAAATGCTGGAATACGCATGGTCTGCACCCAAATCCGGCCCATATCCGGCCCGTGTCTGCCCTGTGCCCGGCGGCGTTTCCACAGGGAACGCCCTGCCCGCTACTCAAGGCTGGTTGTATAAAAACAGTAACGTCTCTTGCCAAGGCGCTTTGCCGTATACATGGCCAGATCGCCCCGCCGCACCAGATCTTCGCGCGAAAGTCCCTGATCCTCAACTAGCGCAACGCCAATGCTGGCCGAAAGCCCCTGATACGCCTCGTGCGCGTCATACGCTTCAATCATGGAGGTCAGCAGATCGCTGGCGCAGGTGCACAGGCTTTCTTCCGTACACCCTTCGGGAAAGTAGGCGGCAAACTCATCCCCGCCCAAGCGGGCGATCACCGCCCCCCGCAGGTGTTTGCGCAGCAACTGGGCTGTCAGCACCAGGGCTTTGTCGCCCGTATAGTGGCCGTATCTGTCGTTGACATACTTGAAGTTGTCCAGATCCACATAGGCAAGCCCCGCACCCAAGGGCAAGGTAACAGGTATCTGCCTGAAAAAATAATGACGATTGAAAAGGCCCGTCAGTTCATCCGTATTGGCCCGCTCTTTCAGCCGCTTTTCAATCTGCCTTTGCCGGGTAACATCCCGGTAGATACAGATCATGCCGATCACATTGTTGAAGATGTCGAGGATATTCTCCTCGTACATATCAATAATGCGCTCGTGTCCATCCACGGCTGACCGCATTTTGACGTGCTTGCCGTTGCGGATAAAGCCCAGGCGCTCAATGGCCCTCTTACGAAAAACCTCGCGCTTTTCGCCGATGATGTACTCCGTATCGGTGATGCCAAAAAGCTTTTTGAACCGCGCGTTAAAATTGACAATACGCCTGTCCGCATCCAGAAGCATGACCGCATATGGGATACTTTGCAAAACAAGGTCAAGCTCCGCAGTCATGTTGGCAATGTCGGTCACATCGCGGGCAATGCCCACGGTTCCCATAACGCTGCCGTCGACATTGAACAGGGGAGCCTTACGCGTCTTGAATTGGCGCATGCCCTGCGGGGCTTTGACCACCTCGTCAAAAACCCCCACCTCGCGTGAGTTCATGACGATCTGATCCGTCTCAAGACAGACAAATTCACCCTGCGCGTATTCCTCCGGCTCCAGATCCCATATGAAATAATGCCCGCGCCCCTCAACAACCTCGCGGCTTTTGCCCACAAGACGGCAAAAGGCTTCGTTCACCTTTACGTGCGCGCCCTTGGCATCCTTGAACCACACGAGGTCTGTGGTCAGGTCAATGACGGTGTTCAGGTGCAGGGTTGCGAGGTCATGATCCCGGTGCTGGCGCACGGCATCGAGCAGACGCGCCACGTGAAAGTCCCACAAAGTGCTGCTTGCGGGGCCAAGCCATACATCATCAAGCAGCGGCAGATATTCTGCCCCAGGCTGGGCCTCGCCCGCAAAGATGAAAAGGGCGCTCGATCTGGCAGCGCGGCGCATGGCGGGCAGATACTCAAGCCGGGGAGCGTCCAGCAACACAATGTCGGCCCCGGCGCATTGGGCCTGAGCGTCAGTCTCTGGATCATGATCGGCAGTAATTATATGGGCAAAACCGGGACGCGGCGCGGCAGCGCGCAACGAAGCCTCCAGCAAAGGGGCAGAACTGAACAGCAGAATGTGCAGCGTGTGGTGGTACATGACATTCCTCGCTGGATCGTCAGGTAGGGGGAATGCCCATATCCTTTCTTAAATGCAGGCAAAGGGCAATGGGGCTGCACAGAAAACTTAGGGCTTGACTATGAATTCCTTATTCTGCTGCGCCACGGAGCGACGCCGTGTTTTGCGCCAGAGGTTGAAGCGACGGCTCAGGCGGTCAAGGCACAGATAGACCACTGGGGTCGTGTAGAGCGTCAGCAACTGGCTGACCAGCAGACCGCCCACAATGGTGACTCCCAGGGGCTGACGGATTTCCGCGCCATCGCCGTGCCCAAGAGCCAGGGGTACGGCGCCCAGGATGGCCGCCGCCGTGGTCATCATGATAGGACGGAAGCGCAGCATGCAGGCCTCAAAAATCGCTTTATCCGGCGGCAGATTGCGTGTGCGTGAAGCCTCCAGGGCAAAATCGATCATCATGATGGCGTTCTTTTTGACAATGCCGCAGAGCAGCAACACGCCGATAAGCGCAATGACGCTGAACTCCATGCCGCAGGCCATCAAGGCCAGCAAGGCCCCGCCGCCCGCCGAAGGCAAAGTTGAAAGAATCGTCAGCGGATGGATGAGGCTTTCATAAAGCATACCCAGCACAATATACAGCGCGGCCAATGCCGCCAGCACCAGCACAACCTGATTGCCCGCGGTATCGCTGAACATTTTTGCCGTGCCCTGAAAACCGCTCACCACAGAAGACGGCATGGCAAGTTCCGCCTTGATGGCAGCCAGAGCCTCCTGCGCCTGCGAAAGCGACACGCCGGATGCAAGGTTGAAAGAGATGGTCACTGCGGCAAACTGCCCCTGATGCGCCACAGAAAGGGGCGCAAAAGCGGGAACCACCGTGGCGACGCTGAGCAACGGCACAAGGCCGTTGGCGCCCGGCAGGCGCACCTTGCCAAGGGCATCGGCACCGGCCAGCCAGTCCGGCCCGTATTCCAGCACTACATGATACTGGTTTTTATCCTGATAAATGGTCGATGCCTGACTTTGCCCAAAGGCATTGCCAAGGGCGGCGTCCACGTCCTTCATGCTCAGGCCGTAACGGGCCAGGGCATCACGATCCACCTTGACCAGAGTTTCAAGCCCGCGTTCTTCGATATCGCTGTCCACATCCTTGAACAGCGGGTTGGCGGCCACAGCCCTTTGCAGCTTGCGGCCCCACGTGCGCAGGTCTTCCAGGTTGTCCGCCTGCAAGGTGTACTGATATTGCGAGCGCGCACCACGACCGCCCATCATGATGTCCTGCGCGGGCTGCAAAAAAATCTGCATGCCCGGCTCGGAGACAAGCTTGCCGCGCAGCCGCCCGATTACAGCCATGGCGTCGAGTTTGCGTTCCGAAAGAGGTTTCAGGGCGATAAATACCCCGCCGCCCCCCCCGCGCCCACTGTTAATGTTGCCCGACACATGCTGCACCGCCGGGTCTGCCCTGATAACATCTACAAGTTTGCGCAGCTTTGCCTGCGAAGCCTGAAACGAAGAACTCTGGTCAGTACGTATGCCGCCCATGATGACGCCCGTATCTTGCTGCGGAAAAAAGCCTTTTGGCACAACAACATACATCCACACGTTGGCGGCAATCACCACCAGCAACGAGCAGATGGTCAGGCGCGGGTGCCGCAGCACCACGGGCAGGGTGTTGGCATAACCGCGCTGCATGCCAGAAAGCAGCCGCCCCCAAAAATTGCCCACACGGGCCAGCAGACGCCACCACAGGCCCGCAAGCCCACCCGCGCCCAGGCGGGCGGCCTGCGCGGCGGCGGCATCCTCATGTGCCATGGGCCGCAAGAGCATGGCGCTCATCATGGGTGTGGTGGTCAGCGAAACCACCATCGAAACCAGCACCGCCGTGGTGAGGACCACAGAAAATTCGCGGAACAGACGCCCTACAAGCCCGCCCATAAACAATATGGGCGTAAATACCGCCACCAGAGAAATGGAAATGGACACAACGGTAAAGCCCACCTCGCGCGCTCCGCGCAAGGCAGCACGCATGGGAGTTTCCCCCATTTCGAGGCGTCGCACGATATTTTCGAGCACCACAATGGCGTCGTCCACCACAAACCCGGTAGAAACAGTCAGGGCCATGAGCGAAAGATTATCCAGGCTATAGCCGCACAGATACATGACGCCAAAAGTCGCCAGCAAGGACACGGGAGCCGCTACCGCAGGAATGGCCGTGGCTCTGCCGTTGCGCAAAAACAAAAAAGTTACCAGCACCACCAGCGCCATAGAAAGCGCCAGACTTTTTTCCACCTCGTGTAACGAGGCACGGATGGTCAGCGAGCGGTCGAGCCTCTGGCCCAGGTCGGCGCTTTCGGGCAACCACGAACGCAACTGCGGCAGCATTTCCTTTACCTGATCAACGGTTTCAATGATGTTGGCCCCCGGCGCACGAAACACAATCAGCAGCACCGCCGGTTTGCCGTCCGAAACAGCCATGGCGCGCACGTCTTCCGGGCCGTCCTTGATCTCTGCCACATCCGAGAGGCGTATGATTTTGTCTGCCCTGCGGGCAACAATAAGCGGTTTATAGTCTTCCGCCTTGCGCAGCTGGTCGCTTGCGCCAATCAGCCAGTACTGCCCGCCGTTGTCCACCTGTCCCTTGGGCATAAAGGCATTGGCCGCCGCAAGAGCCGTGCGCACGTCGCTCATGGTCAGGCCTGCCCGGTTGAGGGCATCGGGGATGACGTCCACGCGCACTGCGGGCAGCGCGCCGCCGCCCACAATAACCTCGCCCACGCCCGGCAGTTGCGAAATCTTTTGCGCCAGCACAGTTGAGGCCGCATCGTACAGCTGGGTGCGGGTCAACACATCAGACGAAATGGCCAGAATCATGATGGGCGCGCCAGCCGGGTTCACCTTGCGATAGGTGGGGTTGGAGGGCATGGTGGGCAGATTTGAACGGGCGGCGTTGATGGACGACTGCACGTCTCTGGCCGCGCCGTCAATATTGCGGTCAAGATCGAACTGCAGCACAACCTCAGTGCTGGAAAGAGAGCTGGTGGATGTCATTTCCGACACGCCAGCAATACGGCCAAGGGAACGTTCCAACGGTGTGGCAACCGTGGCGGCCATGGTTTCCGGCCCTGCGCCGGGCAGCTTTGCACGCACCACAACAACAGGAAAATCCACCTGCGGCAGGGGAGCCACAGGCAAAAGACCAAAAGCCACTATGCCCGCAAGGGCAATGGCAAAGGTCAATAAGGCCGTAGCGACAGGGCGCCGGATGAACGGCGCGGAAAGGTTGGCTGGCAGTGCCTCAGGGCCAAAACGATGCCTGCGGCCCTGCTCCAGCAGGGCTTTGAGCCTGCTCGCACGGCCAGGGCGGGTAGATGCCTCCGGCCTAATCGGAGTGACGGCATTGTCGGCCTGTTCAGCAGCACGGCCTTGCAGAGGCGGATTTTCCGCGTCTTGCCGCTCTGTACTCATGGCCGTGCCTCTTGCGGGGGATCGCTCCGGGCTGCGGTTCCTTCCTGCCCTGCCCCGCTGTCTTCCTTATGGCCCTTGAAGCGGCGGCTCACGCGGTCAAACCACAGATAGATAACAGGCGTTGTGAACAAGGTGAGCGCCTGGCTGAAAATAAGCCCGCCCACCATGGTCACGCCCAGAGGACGCCGCAGTTCCGCGCCCATGCCCCAGCCGACCATGAGGGGCAATGCGCCCAGCAGGGCCGCCATTGTGGTCATGAGGATGGGCCGCAGCCGCAGCAGGCAGGCCTGACGAATGGCGGCAAGAGGTTCCTTGCCTTCGTTGCGTTCCGCATCCAGGGCAAAGTCGATCATCATGATGGCGTTTTTCTTGACGATGCCGATAAGCAGGATGATGCCGATTATGCCCACCACGCCAAGATCCATATCTGCCAGTATCAAGGCCAGCAATGCCCCCACGCCCGCAGACGGCAAGGTGGAAAGAATGGTGACGGGGTGAACGTAACTTTCGTACAGCACGCCCAGCACGATATACATGGTGATGATAGCGGCCAGAATAAGCCAGACCTGATTGTCCGTAGACGTGGTGAAGGCCTTGGCAGCGCCCTGCAACTGGGTGCGCAGGGCCGCAGGCAGTTCCAGTTCTTTTTCGGTTTCTTCCACGGCCTTGACCGCCGCACCCAGCGAAGAGCCGCGCGCCACGTTGAAAGAAATGGTCGCCACCGGGAACTGCCCCTGACGCGCAACGGAAAGCCGCACGGGGCGCTCCTCAAGCGTTGCCAGGCTTGTGAGCGGCACGGGTTTGCCATCGCCGCCCGAAACATAGATGTTTTCAATGGACTGCGGCCCCATACGGAAACGGGGGGCGGTTTCAAGCACCACCTTGTACTGGTTGGTTTGCGTGAAAATGGTTGAAATAAGCCGCTGCCCAAGGGCATCGTACAGGGCGTTGTCAATGGTCGACATGCTTATGCCAAGGCGGCCGGCGGCGTCACGGTTAATGTTCAGCCATGCCATGCGGCCCGGATTCTGATAGTCGCTGGTGACCATTTCAAGCTCTGGACGCTGGGAAAGGGCGTTCACAACACGCGGCAGCCACTGATCCAGCTGATCCCTGTCCAGCGCTTCTATTGAAAACTGGTACTGGGTGCGCGAAATGCGGTCTTCTATGGTCAGATCCTGCACCGGCTGCAAGTACAGGGTCATACCGGGCAGAGCGGTGGATTTTTCCATAATGCGGCGCGCAATGGCAGGCGCGCGGGCATCGCGGTCTTCCAGCGGCTTCAGTTCCACCGAAAGGCGCGAAGTTCCCATGCTCTGGTTGACGCCGTCCACGCCCACAAAAAACACCACGCTCTTAACCGCAGGGTCTTGCAGTATGAGGTCGGCCAACTGGCGTTGCCGCCCGGCCATGGCCTCAAAGGACGTATCCTGCGGCGCTTCGGCCATCCCCTGGATGACGCCCGTATCCTGCACGGGGAAAAAGCCCTTGGGTACGCCAATGTACAGCAGAACCGTGAGCACCAGCGTTCCCACCGCCACCGCCAGAGTCAGGCTCTGGTGTTGCAGTACCCAGTCGAGTTTTTCTTCATACCAGGCCAGCAGACGAGTAAAAAACCTGCCGTCTTCCCGCTGCGCATGACTTCCGTCATGCTGCTCTGGCCGCAGCATGATGGCGCAGAGCATGGGCGTGAGCGTGAGCGAAATAACCGCAGAAATAAGAATGGTCACGGCCAGCGTTACCGCAAATTCGCGGAACAGCCGCCCCACCACATCCCCCATGAACAGCAGGGGAATAAGCACCGCCACCAGCGAAATGGTCAGCGAAATAATGGTAAAACCTATCTGCCCTGCCCCGGTCAGGGCGGCTTGCACGGGTTTTTGCCCCTGCTCCAGATAGCGCGAGATATTTTCAATCACCACGATGGCGTCATCCACCACAAAGCCGGTGGCGATAACCAGAGCCATGAGCGTGAGATTGTTCAGCGAGTACCCGGCAAGATGCATGACGCCGAGAGTGCCCACCAGCGAAAGCGGCACAGCCAGAGCGGGAATAATGGTCGCTCTGGCATTGCGCAAAAACAGCCAGATTACCCAGATCACCAGCGCCACAGCCAGCAGCAGTTCAAGCTGCACGTCGTGCACCGTGGCGCGGATGGTGGTGGTACGGTCTGTAACTACGCGCACGTCCACATTGCCGGGCAAGGTCTGTTTGAGCACGGGCAGAAGCCGCAAAACCCTGTCCGCAACGTCTATGACGTTGGCTCCTGGCTGGCGTTGCACCGAGAGCACGATGGCAGGCCGAAAGTTCATGCCCTCCCCTGCCACATAGGCTGCAAGACGGGCGTTTTCCGCGCCCTCCACCACCTCGGCTACATCGCGCAGACGCAGGGGGCCGCCGTCCTTGTAACCGATTATGGCTTCGGCATAGGCATCGGCAGAGGCAAGCTGATCGTTGGCATCAATGGTGCTGGCCCGTTCCGGCCCGTCAAAGCTGCCCTTGGCATTGTTGACGTTGGCCTTGGAAATGGCCGTGCGCACGTCAGCCAGGGTAAGGCCCGCATTGGCAAGCGCCTTGGGGTTCACCTGCACCCGCACAGCTGGGCGCTGCCCCCCCGAAAGCGTCACAAGGCCCACGCCGGGCAACTGCGAAATTTTCTGGGCCATGCGTGTGTCCACCAGGTCTTCCAGCCGGGTGAGGGGCATGGCGTCGCTGGTGACGGCAAGGGTGATAACCGGGGGGTCTGCCGGGTTGACCTTGTTGTAAATGGGCGGCGAAGGCAGGTCACTGGGCAGCAAATTGTTTGCAGCGTTGATGGCCGCCTGCACTTCCTGCTCGGCCACATCCAGCGCCAGCGTGAGGTCGAATTGCAGGGTCACCACCGAGGCACCGGCGGAGGAAAGGGAACTCATCTGCACAAGGCCGGGCATGAGGCCAAACTGGCGCTCAAGGGGAGCCGTGATGACAGCGGCCATAACATCAGGCGATGCGCCAGGATAGAGCGTCTGGACCTGAATGGTGGGGTAATCTATCTGCGGCAGGGCCGCCACCGGCAGATAGCGGTAACCCAGCAGCCCTGAAAGAAACAGGGCCACCATAAGCAGCGAGGTGGCGATGGGCCGTAAAATGAATATGCGCGATAGGTTCATATGGCGGATGCTCCCCCTTCAGGAAGGGGTGGAAGACACGGTGGGCATTCCGGCAAAGCCGGGCTGCTATTCCGCAGGCTGTGCCTTGGGTGTTTCTGCGGAAGCCGCAATTTTCACTTCAATACCATCGCGCAGACGATCAAGCCCGTCCACCACCACCTGTTCGCCCGGTTCAAGGCCCTTATCAATAACTGTCAGGGCGTCAGTGGCAATGCCGGGGGTTACAGACCGCACAGTTACGGCATCCTGCCCCTTGCCGTTCTTGGCCGCCACATAGACGTAAGCCCCGCGCGACCCCAGCTGCACCGCCGAGGTGGGTACTGTGACGGCATTTTTAAGAACGCGCACCTGCAAACGGGCGTTGACGAACTGGTTGGGGTACAGGGCCCCTTCAGTATTGGGAAAACGCGCCTTGAGCTTTACCGTGCCGGTGGAAAGATCAATCTGGTTGTCCAGCGAAAGCAGCCCGCCCACGTCAAGCTGACGTTTCTGCTCCCTGTCCCAGGCCTGAACAGGCAAGGGACGACGATCCACGTCATCCTCGTGGGCGCGCAGGGCCTGCACGACCAGCGGCACCTGGCTTTCCGGCAGGGTGAACACGACATCACAGGGGCTGACCTCGGTAATGCGCACAATACCGGAGGTGTCCGAGGCCTTTATCATGTTGCCTTCGTCCACATTGCGCAGGCCCAGACGTCCCGACGTGGGGGCCGTGATGCGGCTGTAGTTCAGCTGGAGCGCTGCGGAATCCACGGCGGCCTTGTCGGCCTCTACCGTGCCCTCATACTGGCGCACAAGGGCACGCTGGGTTTCAAACTGCTGTGTCGCAATAAAGTTGCCCTGCGCAAGCTTGGCATAGCGCGCCAGATCCTTACGGGCATTGTCCAGCTGGGCCTGATCCTTGGCAAGAGTCCCTCGCGCCTGATCCAGCGTGGCCTGAAAAGGTCTGGGATCGATCTCCGCCAGCAAGTCGCCAGCCTTGACCTGCTGGCCTTCCTTGAAATGCAAGCGCTGCAACTGGCCGTCCACACGGCTGGTCACGAGCACGTCGCTTGAGGGCAGCACAGTGCCCAGGCCATTGAGAAAATGGGGAACATCCTGAGCGAGGGCGGCAGCAACCCGCACCGGCGGCGTATCCATACCCATGCCACGGCGCGCCTGATTGCCGCTGAAAAATAAACGCCAGCACAGCAGCGCCACCACTGCCAGCAGCACAAGCAGCACCCATCGGCGCTTGCCAGAAAACAAGCTGAAAGCAGAGGCCATGCTCTGCCGAGATTGAATACCGGGCATTATATGTCAACTCCCTGAGATATCGGAGGAAATACTACACGAAAGACAGCTTCGCCGTCTGCCGGATCTGAAACCATATCAAGCCGCCAGCCAAGTCTTTCGCAGGCTCTGAGCGCCAGCGAAAGGCCAAGTCCGCTCCCGCTGACTGCTTTTTGGGTACAGCGCACCCCACGGGCAAAAATATCAACGCCGGTGGGGATATACCCGCGATTGCGAACAAGCAGCTCTCCCTGGCAAAGGGAAACGCTGGCGCGCCCATTTTCAGTATACTGGCATGCATTGTCCAGCAGATTGTTAAACACGATCGCCGCCAGTTCTTTTTGCCCACGGGCCAGTACAGTGGCGGCGATATCAGCTTGCAAGGCTACCGGTCGGCGCTGCTCAGGGCCTCGCCCGGCTGCGTTCTTGCCAGGGTGTCGTGACGCTGCGGGTACGCCAGTATCAAGGGGATTTGCATCACTACCGGAAACAGGCTGGAGGGAAGACGCGTTGGCAAGGCCAGAGGCCAATTCAGGGGTTATTTCAGGAGCCGGATCGGGCAGGCGGTCAGAAGCAGAAGAGCAATGCAACAGGCCGTCCCTCCCCATTTCCCGCACTATTCCCCACAGCAACGCGCTGCAATCCAGCGTTTGAAATTCTATTTCTTCGGGGCGGCGGGCCAGCATCAGCAAGGTGCGCACAGTATTGGACATACGAGCCGTGGTGCGCAACAGGCGCTGCACCACCGGGGCGAGTCTTTCAGCCTGCGGCAGCCCTTGCAGTTGCAGTTCAAGAATTTCAAGACCTCCCTGCATGACGGTTAGCGGCGTACGCAACTCATGGCTCACATCGCCCGTGAAGTTGCTTTCGCGCAGAACAAACCGTTGCAGGGCTTCTTCACGCGCAGCAATGGCCCGCGCCAATACGCCCACCTCGTCATCAAGACCGGTCAGTGGAATGGGGGCCATGCCGTCCGGCGTTTCCTGCGCATGGGCCTGCATACGCTCTGGGGGGCGGCTTTCCACCGCAGTGGTGAGCCTGCTGAGCGGCCCAGTGAGGCGGCGGCTCAGCACGACAGCCAGCACAACCGCCAGCGCAAGGCCGCTGACGGCGCAGAGCAGCAAAATACGGTTCAGACGCTGTTTCAGGGCCAAAAAGGCGCCCGTGCCGCCATTGAGCACATAGATGACGTCATCCCTGCGCTCAATGAGAATAAATTCTTCCATGTGGCTGATGAAGTGCAGGCCGTCCGGCATCTCCTGCCATTGCTGCGGCACCTGCTTGCCAACGAGAAAGCGCCAGTGCATGACCACGGCAAGATCTTCGCCGTAATACAGATTGCCGCCGCCGTTGTCTTCGGCTTCCCACGCGCGCTTTTCAGCCTCAATAAAGGCTTCCATCACGGGCCTTGCATGCCAGCCCACAAGGTAGGTTGCCAGCGAATCAAAGGAGAGTCGCCCCACGATGCCCAAGGCCGCGCTCATGATCAGGGCCAGAAACACAAAAGCCGCCAGCAGACGACGGCGGATGCTGGTTCTGCGGCGGGGTACAGCTGCGTAGCTGCCTGCAAGCGGTGGTTCTGGCCGGGGCATCAGTCATTGTCTCCGGGGTCGGTGCTCAGACGGTAGCCCACATGCGGCACGGTGTGCAACAAGGATTCGGCAAAAGGCTTGTCCAGTTCACGCCGTAGCTCATGAATATGGGTACGCAGGGCGCTGCCTTCCGGCGGGTCGTCCCCCCAGAGGGCGTGCTCCAGGTCTTCGCGCCGCACAAGGCCGGGCGCAGCACGCATCAGTTCATCAAGAATACGAAAACCCGTGGGGCTCAGGCGCAGGCGGCGGCCCTGCCGCTCGGCCCAGTACTCGCCCGAATTAAACGTCAGATCCGCGTATCTCCACACAGCGCCGCCATCGGCGGTATTGCCGGAAGACATGCGCCCACGCCGCAGCAGGGCACGTATGCGGGCTTCAAGCTCCTTGAGGGCAAAGGGTTTGACGAGGTAATCGTCAGCCCCGGCTTCAAGCCCCTGTACCCGGTCAGCCACGGCATCCCTGGCTGTGAGCATGATGATGGGGGTGTGTTTGTGGTGCTTGTCGCGCAGTTCGCGGCACAGGCTTATGCCGTCAATGCCGGGCAGCATTATGTCCAGCACAATACAGTCAAAGTGCTGTCCAAGCGCCATGGCGAGGCCCGTTCTGCCGTTGCGCGCACAGTCAAGCTCATAGCCCAGCGGCTCCAGAAAGGCATAGAGGTTGGCGAGAATATCCTCGTTGTCCTCCACAAGCAAAAGGGCAACGGCCATTATCAGCGCCTTGCGGGGCTAGTTTTTTGCGCCGGAGCCGCTGTTTCAGGCAGGTCCTTTGACGTTATGGAACCCATGATGGATATGGAATCCACTTCCACCTCATTGGGGCGTTTGCGGTTCCAATCCACATGCCCTTGCAGGCGTACCTTGTCCTTGGGCGTGATCGTCAGTTGCTCAAAAATCTTGTTGTCGATTTCCACAACGACCTGTCCACTGTGATCCTCAAACAGATAGCGGTGCTTGCGCCGGGGCAACTTTTCCACCAGATGCCCCTCAAGAACGCATGGCGCGTCATCCTGCGCGCCCAGCACGTCAACGGCCCGCGTTACTGTGGCGGCAACGCCTGGCCCTTCAAAACCCGCTGCGACCGGGGCTGATTCCATGGAGATCACAAGGCTGAACGCAAGGAGCAGAAAAAAAAGATACAGGGCGGGGCGCACTGTTTGCATGCTGTTCTCCAGAAAGGCCGGGCTGCGCCGCCGGATGGATTAATGTACTGTGGGGAGTGAAGGCAGGAGGCAGAAGATATTTTAAAAGCAGTTCCCGATGCCCGCGCACTGTGGCGCAGCCTGCGGACATCGGGAAATTTCCGCAATTTCGCGGTCTACTGCTGTATTTCAGCCTTACGCACGGCCATCACGCCCTCTTTGCCAGCCTTGACCACCATGACGCCGGTCAGGTGAACCTTGCTCTGCGCTTCAATGTGCGCGGCAGCGGCGGCCTTTTTGCCAAGGGCCACGGTCATGCGGCCAGTGCCGTCTTCAAAAACATAGCGGTTTTTCTTGCCCTGCACAGGTTCCACGATGGTGCCGGTAACGGACACAGGGGTTTTGTTGGCAGCGGCCAATGCCTTGGCTACCGTATCGACCGGAGCGACTTTTGTCACGCCCTTGGCCTTGCGAGCAGCGTGAGGAGCAGCAGGAGCATCGGTGGTGTTGGCAGCAAAGGCCGGGGCGGCAAGCATGAGAGACATGATCATAACGAGCAGATAACGCATATTTCCTCCAGAAAGGTGCTAAAAAAAATTGCAACGCGCCACATGTCGCGTGCGGACTTACATTGCAAATATGCACGTCAGCAAAACGTTAAGAATGCCTCAGCCGGTAAAAAAATATTTCTTTGCTGCGTCTTTCACATGGGTGCTCTTTATTAGCAGCCGCAGTCCTTGTGATGCCGGTTCAAAACTGGTATGGTGGCCTATATGAAAGAGCTTGATCCGCACACCATCCGCCCCTGCCTTGCATGCGGCGGCACCAATGTCCATCTGGAATCCATGCTTCCCCCTGGTCGCAGGCAGGAGGTATGGCGCGTTGTCTGTTCTTGCGGGCAAACCTCGCAGCAGTGGTCGGTGTCGCAGGGAGCAGCCATCCGCGCGTGGAACCGCAACCTTGCCAGCGAATACGACATGGATAAAATCGCCGCCCCCAGCGTAGCTCTCAAGAACTGATAGCAGGCGGCCTCGTCGCAGTCCCATCGCAGCCCCGTAGTTGCCTCGGCCATAAGGCTCAAGCATTGTTACGCCAGGCAGTGTTCGTGAGGTAGATATCTGCCGCGCACGGCTGCTGCACTCCAGACGAGGTCAAACCTGCGTGCGTCTGCCGTGGCCGCATGCGGGCCGATTGGCTCAGTCCAGCTCCCGCCCCACCCATACGGCCCTGCCGATGATACGCACCAGCCCGCCCAGTTGCTCGCTGGTGTCGGCTTCAATAGGGGCGAAATCCGGGTTTATGCTCGTAAGTATAAGCTTGCCCGGCATGGCATCCAGCACCTTAAGATAGACCATATCTTCCACGCCCACAGCGTATATGCGCCCCGGCACTGGCTCACGCTGGCTCTGGTCTATCAGCACCACGTCATTGTTCACAATACGGGGCTGCATGCTGTCGCCAGAGACGCGTAACAGCACCATTTGCGCAGGGTTGCCCTTACGCCGCAAAAAATCCCACCTGAACGCATAGTGCCGCAGCACCTCGCCGCCAGTTTCAAAACTTCCTGTCCCGGCAGAGAGCCGGGCCTCGGCCATGGGAACCATCATAAGCCGCGCTTCAGGCGTGTGCACCATACCGTTGCCGCAATCACCGCGCCCGGCCAGCAGCCAGTCCAGCGAACACTCAAGGGCATCGGCAAGCCGCACGGCATGGCTGCCCTTGGGCATCTGCCCGTTCTCATATTGCTGAATTGTCGTCAGGCTCAGCCCCACTGTGTCTGCCAGTACCTGCTTGTGCAACCCCAAGTTTTCCCTGCGCTGACGCATACGCGCGCCAAAAGCTGATACCAGGGGCGCTTGTGCTTTCTTCATGTTTTTCCCTTGTTGTTTGCTGCCCTGAAGTGCCGGGGCCGTAGATGGCCGACCAGCGCGGACCATATTTTTCATAAAAAAAACGAGCTGTTTGTACACATCTATATTTGTTTTTAGGTAATTTCAAGTTTTCCTTGAAGTTCAAAGAAAACTTTTAAATCTATGTTAAAAAAAGTCATTTTTTTCTGTAAATTTTTAAATTTATGCAAATAAATTCATATTGTTAAAACTTTTCTTATAAATAAAACTTTTCCTTGACTATCCCTGCGAATAGTGATTTTTCTATTTTACGGCCCGTTAAATTAAATTTCCTATTTCTGGAGCATAGCATGTCCGCATTTCTTGACGACATCCCTAACCTGAGCGCTGTGCTGGATTCCTTACACACTGGCGAGTGCGCCATCCAGCAGCCTATTCTGCGCCTTGTCATCGAACATTTCCGTCTTCTGTCCTGGCAGATGGATAAGGAAATTTCCGCGCAATCCAGTATCCGCCCGCAAATATCGCCCGCAACGCCAGAATCGCCCGCAATCAACATATCCGCGCGCGCCTGCCAAACAGTGGAGACGCGCCATGACCAATAGGCCCATTGACCCGGCAAAGCCCGACAACAGTCAACCAGAACCTGCCAAATCTTCGGCAAAAGCCTCTGCCCCAGAGGGTGATTCGCGTATACGCCGCAAAAATAATCCCGCATGGGGCCATGCCCTGCATATGGCCGAAACAGAAGAACAATGGCGCGAACTTATCAACCACTTGCCCGACAATGCGCGTCAGATATGGAGGGCCCTGAACGATATGAAACAATTCTGGGGGGTACTGCACGCGTTTGGTGGGCAATGCATACGCGTACCGCGCAATGTGCCCAAGGACAGAACGCATCCGCTGCGCAAAACTCTTGGCCTTAAATGCCTGCGCAAGCTCATGGCGACCTTTGGCGGCACAAGCCTGTATGTACCTCGCTGCACAGCGATTATGACCCGCCTCCGGCAGCATGAGATCGTCAAAGGTTTCTCACGCAGCACAGGGCGCGGTTCAAGCAGTACATCTGCGGTGTCCAGCCTGGCGCGCCGTCACGGCGTATCCGACCGCCGCGTATGGCAGATTCTGAAAAAAGAAAGTTCCGTTCCCCCGCAGGCTAAACTTCTGCTGATGCTTGGCGATTCCGCGCAAATTTCTGCCCACAAGCAAGATAATGCGCTGTAAATTAAGCCAAAAACGGCAGACTGCCTGCCCTTAAAAAATTTAAGCCAGCGTTTATGCTGGCTTTTTTTGCCACAAACTCCTCATTTTCCGCTAAAATTCCGCAAAAATAACGCATCCTGCGCTTTTGACACTACTGAATCCTTTCAGTCTTACGCGCGCCCGACTTTTTGGCATGTTCTCCTCACGCCGCTGATTGCGGTCACATCATGCCAAGGAGCCTCATCATGCCCAATCTGTTTGATACTGCCCACGCCTTCACCGCCAGATGGGAAGGCGGCCTCACAGACCATCCCGCTGATCCGGGCGGTCTGACCAAGTACGGAGTTTCCCTGCGCTGGGTGCAGGATCTTGCCCAGCAGGCCCGGCAGGAATGCCTGCGCCAGCACAGAAGCTGCGATGGCTGCTCCGCTGCACGCACCCCCCATTGTACGTACAACGGCCTTGATCTGGATATGGACGGCGATGTGGACGCTGACGACATCCGCGCCTGCACCATGCAGCAGGCCGCCGCGCTGTTCAAAAAACACTTTTGGGATGCCCTTGGCTGCGCCGCCCTGCCCCTGCCTCTGGCAGTGGCCCTGTACGACGGTGCTGTCAACATGGGGCCAGCCAGAGCCGTGCGCCAGTTGCAGCAGGGCATGAACGCCGTTGGTGAAGCCCAGCTCGACCACTACCGGCCCATTGCCGAGGACGGAATTTCCGGCCCGCGCACGGCAGAACTGGCCGAAGCCTTGGAATCGGCCAACCTCCAGTGGTTTGCCGCCCGGCAGATACTGCGCCTGCGCGATGCCTTTTACCGTGATCTGGCTGCCCGCCGCCCGTCCCTCAAAGTGTTTCTTGAAGGCTGGCGCAACAGGGTAAAGGCCTTGGCCCAGTATCTTGCTGAACTTGAACGGGAGGCAAACTGACATGTGGGCACTGCTAGGGAATCTGCTGGGCGGTATCACTGGCGCTGTGGGCAAAATTCTGCCCGACCGCAACCGGCAGAACGATGCGCAAAGCCGCATCAACGAGGCTGAGGTGGGCGGCGCGCCCGCAAGCATGTTGCGGCTGTGGCGCTCCTTCCTCGGTTGGATGCTCTCCCTGTTGTTCTGCTGGGAGGTTGCGGGGAGGCTCATCATTATTCCCCTGCTTTTTCCGGGCTGGTGCGACCACCTGCCGCCCTCGGCCCTAAACCAGATTATGACCCTGCTGTTGGGCATGCTGGGGCTGGGATTTTAGGCCGGTCCAGACTCGCAACAATCTGGCAACACACTGAGACAATTTATTTTTGAGCAGGTCAACAGGCCTGGAGGATACGGTAATGATGGACATTTTTTCTTCCACAGGGGCAAGCCTGCTTGTTTTGCTTGTGCAGGGGCTGTTTGCCTGGGCCTTGTGGAGCCTGCGCCGGGCCTTTGTGCGGCAGGAGGACTACCTGCTGCACGTTCAGCGCGATACCCGGCGTGAGGCCGCAACCACCCGCAGGCTCGGCGCCATAGAAGAAAACCTGCGGCTCGCCCCCGATACCGCAGACATGGCAGGCCTGCACAACGAGCTGGCGGCCCTGCGCGGTGAAATTCAGGCGCTCAATGTGCGCATTTCTGGTCTGGACAGATTGCTTGAGCGGCTTGAGCACAGCTTTGAGCGGCAGGAAGACCGTCTGCGCCTGGTGCCTCAGAGTGGTGCGGCTTTCGCCTGCCGCACAGGCACCGATGCTGCGGGAGGCTGCAACTGATGCCCCCTGCAAAACGTAAAGGCACTTGCCGCAACACCACCTTGCTCGACAGCCTTGGGCAGCGGCTTGACCTGCTCACCAGCACCCTCAGCGCTGCTGATATTGCGGAAAAAAGTATAGATATTGTCAAAGAAATAAAAGAACTGCACGCCATTCTGCGATCCCTGCGCGATGAAACCTCGCCCGGTGCCCCGCCCAGGATGGTTGTTGTGTGGGGCGGCCCCCCAAGCGCTGCATCCGGCAGGCTGCCTGCAGATTTATCTGGAGCATCGCCCCGGACATCATCCAAGCCGTCAGGTGCATCCGGCAAACCGCCCGTGCAAAAAATTTTGCCGCAATACGGCTCAAGCAACTAACAGTTTCTCCTGAAAAACAAGGATATTTTCCATGTCCCAGCCTGCGCCGCACATCATCCCCTACTGCCCCCGCCCTTTGCAGTGGCGCTTTCATGAGGAGCGCACCCGCTTCTGCGTGCTGCTCTGCCACAGGCGCTTTGGCAAAACAGTAGCGGCGGTCAATGATCTGGTGCGCCAGGCATTGCGCGTGGGCAAGCACGACTGGCGGGCAGCCTATGCCGCGCCCTTTCTGGGGCAGGCTAAGGCGGTTGCATGGGACTACTGCAAGCAGTTTGCCGGGGCAGTGCCCGGTACGCGATTTCTGGAAAGCGAGCTTGTCTGCGTGCTGCCCACCGGGGGCCGCATACGCCTGCTGGGAACGGAAAACGCGCAAGCCCTGCGCGGCCTGTATCTGGATGATCTGGTGCTGGACGAACCGGCGGACATGCCCCGCGAGGTATGGACGCAGGTGCTGCGCCCCATGCTGGCCGACCGCCAGGGCCGCGCACTGTTCTGCGGCACTCCTCAAGGCACGGACAACCTGCTCTATGACGTATGGCAGCAGGCAGGCGCTGATGAAGAAGGCATCTGGTCGCGCTTTCGCTTTCCCGCTTCCGAAACCGGCTACCTGCCGCAGCAGGAGCTGGCAGCGGCGCGCCGGGGCATGGACGAGGCCGAATATCTTCAGGAGTTTGAATGCTCGTTTGCAGCGGCAGTGCGCGGTGCTTATTACGCGCCTCTGCTAGATACAGCAGAACGCGAGGGGCGCATCCGCCCCCTGCCCCACGCGCCGGAGCTTCCCGTGCATACAGCATGGGATCTGGGCATGGATGACGCCACGGCCATCTGGTTTTTTCAGGTGGAGCCCTCGGGCTGCTGGCGCATCCTCGACTACTACGAAGCTTCCGGCGAGGGGCTGGCGCATTACGCGCAGGTGCTGGCCGCCAAGGCCCGCCCTGCTGAAACTGCGGAAGCCGCCGCTCATGATGTCCATGATGGGGGCATTGCCGGACGCGGATTTGTTTACGGCACTCACATTGCCCCGCACGACATCCGCGTGCGCGAACTGGGCACCGGGCTGAGCCGCTGGGAAAGCGCCGCCCAACTGGGCATACGTTTTACCCTGGCCCCGGCTCTCTCGCTGGCTGACGGCATAGATGCCCTGCGCCGCCAGTTGCCGCGCTTCTGGTTTGATGCGGCAGCCTGCGCCCAGGGCGTAAAGGCCCTGCGGGCCTACAGGCGGCGCTGGAAGGCTGGCTCCGGGCAAGGCTCGCAGGCCGCGCAGGCAGGCTCCGGCCCCTTGCACGACTGGGCAAGCCACGCGGCAGACGCACTGCGATACGCAGTCACGGGCTTTCGCCCACAGCAGGAAACGGCCTCTGGCGCGCGCCGCGCCCGCACTGACTACGACTTTTTTGGAGGACGCTGATGCGCTTTTCCTACGCCCCCATTGTGGACCAACACGCCCGCAATGCCGTTTTTGAACGCATGGAAGCCGAGGGCCTCACAGCCAGCGCCATGAGTTCTCTGCATAAGCCCACGCTGGCCCAGTGGCAATCAATCACCGCGCCGGAAAGAGGCGTCTTGCTGGGCTGTTACAGCCCACCGCCGGAGCCCGCCTCTGCTTGCGCTTCCACCCCGGCCCCATTGCTGGCCTGCGCAATGTTCAGTCCTCGCAGAGGGCGGGTGTGGGAGTTTGATTTCACCACCTTTCGTCAATGGGCGCGGCTGGCAGTGCCCATGGCGCACGGGGGCTTGAGCTGGGCTTTTGCAAACCTCGACTGCGCCGCAGTTATGGGGCTTTGCCCGGCCCCCAACCGCCATGCCTGGAGGCTGGCCGAAGCCTGCGGATTTCGCGTGCTCGGGCGCTTACCCGGCGCATGTCTGCATACCCGCAAAAAGACATGGGTGGACGGCGTACTGGTGCTCTGCACACCGCAGGACTTGTCAGCAATCATTCAACATAAGGAGAACGTCATGGGATTTGGAGGAGGCGGCACGCCCGATGTACCCGCAGTTGCGCCCGTTCCCAAGCAGGAAGTGGAAAAACCCGTAACCGAGGCCGCCACCGCGGCGCGCCAGAACCAGAAAGACAAAGCCGCCAAGGCTGCGGGCATCAACGGCTCTGTGTACACCAGCCCGCTTAACCGCGCCGATGCAACGCGCAAAACCCTGCTGGGGCAGTAGCGTGACCGCACACATCCAGAACAGCATCGCGCCTGCGGGGCAGCCTGCGCCCCAGAATACCGCGCAATATGCTGTGGACGTACAGGCCCTTTCCCGGCGGCATGATGCCCTGTTGCGCCGCCGCGCCCCATGGGACGCAGCATGGCAAAGCCTGGCTGATCATTTTTTGCCCACGCGCTGCCGCCTGAATCCGCAGGTGGACGCGTCGGAAGAAGGCCCCATGCTCAACCGGGGGCTTGTGGACGCCACTGGCATTCTGGCCATGCGTACGCTGGCGGCTGGCCTTCAGGGCGGGCTCACCAGTCCGGCAAGGCCTTGGTTCCGGCTAAGCCTTGACGATGCCGATCTGGCCCGCAGCCGCCCCGGTCAGGCATGGCTGGACGAAGTCGCCACCCGGATGCGCACCGTGTTCCAGCGGTCAAACTTCTACAATGCCATGCACACCATGTATGGCGAACTGGGCACCTTTGGCACGGCCTTTGTGTTTGAGCTGGCTGATCCGCAGCACGGGTTCCGCTTTATCCCCCTTTGCGCGGGGGAATATGCGCTGGACTGCGATGCAACACGGCGGGTGGACACGGTGTTCCGCCGCAGCGCCATGACCCTGCGCCAGATCGTTCAGGCTTTCGGCCCTTCGGCCCTGCCCGAAACCCTGCGCGAGGCGGCGCGCCGCAATCCCGAGGAGCGGCGCAACGTCATTCAGGCCGTGTACCCGCGTGAAAACACGCAGCACGGGCTGGCAGACGCAAGCCGCATGCCGATTGCTTCCGTCTACTGGCTGGAAGGACGCGACGGCAACCGCCATGCCCTCAAGGTTTCGGGATTTCGCACCTTTCCGGGCTTTGGCCCGCGCTGGGATGTGGCGGGCAACGATGTGTACGGGCGCTCGCCCGCCATGGACGCCCTGCCCGACTGCCGCATGCTGCAACAGATGGGCGTCACCACGCTCAAGGCCATCCACAAGGCGGTTGACCCGCCCATGAGCGTGGCTGCGGGCCTGCGCTCCGTGGGGCTTGATCTCACCCCCGGCGGCGTCAACTACGTGGACAGCGCGCCGGGTCAAAGCCCTCAGGCAGCTACGCCCCTGTTGCAGATAAACCCCGACCTCGCTACGGCCCGCAAGGCTATGGAGTCGGTTCAGGATCAAATACGCAAAGGACTCTACAACGACCTGTTCAAGCTCATCCTTGACGGCCGCAGCGGCGTAACAGCCAGCGAAATCGCGGCGCGGGAGGAGGAAAAACTGGTGCTTGTTGGCCCGGTGCTGGAACGGCTGCACGATGAGCTGTTCATTCCGCTCATGGATCGCACCTTCGAGTGCATGCGCGAGCTGGACATGCTGCCCCCCTGCCCGCCCGAGCTGGCGGGCCGCCGCCTGCGCGTGGAGTTTGTATCCCTGCTGGCGCAGGCCCAGAAGCTGGTGGGCATCAATGCGGCAGACCAGTACATGGCCCTGACCCTCAAGGCTTCCAGCGCGTGGCCCGAAGCCCTGGACACCCTCAATGTGGATCATCTGCTGGATAATTATGCGGAAAGCCTGGGCCTGCCCGTGAGCCTCACGCGCTCGCCGGAGGAACGCCAGCAATTGCGCGCCGCCAGGGCTGATGCCGCCCAGACGCAGGCCATCACAGAAGCCCTTGGCAAGGGGGTGGATATGGTGCGCCAGCTCTCGCAAAGCCCGCTTTCCGGCCCGGACGGCAAACAGGGCAGCGTGCTGGACGGCATCACGCGGCTGCTGCGCAACGCCCTGCCGGGCGGCCTTGCCCGCGCTGAACATACGAAAATGGCACCGGCGACAGGACAGGCGACAATGGCGCAAGCGGAGCAGCATGACGAACCCCAGGGCGCAAAGCCGGAGGAACATCGTTGATGGATGTTTTTGCCCCATATGAACAGGCGGAGCAGCGGGAACAAACCAAACAGCAGGCGCAGCAGCATACCGCCCACCGCGCCCAGACGTTTGATGCCGCCATGCGGGCCGCTGTGGACGGTCTGATGGCCCAGCCTCAGGGCCGTGTATTGCTGCGCTGGCTGCTACATCTTTGCCGCAACTTCAGCGCTGAAGATGTGGGCAATGCGCCCGAATCCTGCCAAAGCGCACGCCTTTTCTACGCCGAGGGCCAACGCATGATCGGCATGCGCCTTATGCGCCTCATGCAACAGGCAAACCCAGGGCATTTGCCCAGACTGCTGCAAACCAAGGAGAACGACGCTCATGATCTCGACACCTTCTGAGGCTTCCTCCACTGCCGAAAACGCCTTTTCCTCTGCGAGCGGCTTTTCCGGCGCAGACCAGAGCAACGGAGGAACCGGCGGTGCCGCCCCTGCCGCCGCCGCGCCCGAGGCTGCCGCTGGCGCAGAAAATTTCGCTCGATCAAATGAACAGGCCAATTCGCAGGCAGATCCCTATGCCCAGCGCTTGCGCGAACATGAGGCAGGCCAGCGCCTCCAGTGGCAGGAGCAGGTCAACAAATGGCGCAAGGAGGCCACGGAAGACCCGCAGATCGGCGGTGCAAACCTGCCCGCCACTGTTGCCCGCGCCCAGCTTGCTCTTGACCGGTTTGATGAAAGCAAGTGCATCGGCCAACTGCTGGAACAGACCGGCTACGGCAACAACCCTGACGTGCTGCGCTTTTTCAACCGTCTTGCCGATGCCCTCATGGAGGACGGGCTGGTGCAGGGACAGGCAGGAGGTTCCATGCCGCCGCTTGAAGAGCGCATGTACGCAGGCTGGAGTTCGCGCAGCGGAAGCATCTGATTTACGCCCCTGCAAATCACAGGTCATAGCAACAACATTTCTTGAGCAACCTGCAAACAGACGAGGGTATTATGGCTAATTCCATGGGTTTGGTGGTGTCCCTGGCCGAGATGGAACAGTTCTACCGTGGCGACAAGGCCGGGCAGATCATCGAACTGATGAACAAAACCAACGACATCATGGACGATGTGCTCTGGATGGAATCCAACCAGAGCGACGGCCACCTCACCCGCATCCGCACCGGGCTGCCCGAGGTTTACTGGCGCAGACTCTATCAGGGTACGCCGCCCTCCAAATCGCAGTGGAGCCAGGTCAAGGAAGGCTGCGGCATCCTTGAAGCCATCATGGAACTGGACGTGGAAGAACTGCGCCTCTACGGCAGCCGCGACAAGGCCTTTCGCATGAGCGAAGGCGTGGCCTTTGCCGAAGCCATGCGCCAGAAAGTGGCCACCACCCTCTTTTACGGCAACAGCAATCTGAACCCCGACGAGTTCAACGGCCTTGCCATGCGCTACCCCGCGCTGGACGCCAAAAACGTGCTCGATGCGGGCGGGCGCGACGAGGGCGGCTGCACCTCCCTGTGGCTTGTTTCGTGGGGCGCGCAGTCGGTTCACGGCGTCTACCCCAAGGAGAGCAACGGCGGGCTCTCGCACGAAGACCTCAAAACCTACATGGCTCAGGACCCGGACGGCCGCAAATATCAGGTGGTGGGCGACAAATACAACTGGCGCTGCGGCCTTGCCGTGCGCGACTGGCGCGGCATCGTGCGCATCGCAAACCTGCCCGTGGCCTCTCTCGGCAAGCGCAAGGGGCAGAGCGGCTTTGTGGATATGCAGAAGCTGACCATCGAAGCCAAGAACCTCATGCCCCAGCACCTGCGCCAGAAGGCCGTGTGGTACGCCAATGCCGACGTGCTCACCGCCCTTGAGTTGCAGAATTCCGATGCGGGCAACGTGCAGCTGCAGTACGGCGAGTTCTTTGACGCCAAGGCCGTGCCCGTGCTGCATGGTCGCCCTGTGCGCCAGTGCGATGCCGTGCTCTCCAACGAAGGCGTGGTGGCCTAACCACAATCCTTTGTAACGCGCGGAAGCCCTTGCCGGGGCTTCCACGCAGTACCCAGCCTGGTTTTTCGCTGTTCTTCCACTATTCCGCCAAAGGAGTTTTCATGGCTATTATCGACCGCAATTCCGTGTTTTTTGAAGGCCCCCTTACCGCCAACGCCACGGGACAGCCTGTGGCCCTTACCGGCCTGAAGCTTCCCGGGCGCATGGAACCCATGCCCCTGCGGCTTTCTGTTACCGAAGCTTTTGCCCCGGCTGAAACGCAAAGCCTCACCATCTGCATGGAGGAGGCAGATCGCGCCGACGGCCCCTGGACTGCCGTTCACGGTGCTTCAGTGACTGTGCCGAACCCGGTGGAAGCTCCCGGCCTCGGTCTTGGCGCGCGCCCCTATCTGCGTTTTTTGCCCCAGAGCGTGCGCAAAAGCTGGCTGCGCCTGACCTTCGCCGTCACGCCCGTTGACGGTAAAACCGTGAACAAGGGACGCATCTTTGCCGCCCTCACGCGGGAGGAAGACCTGCCCTACGAGCCTGCCATCATGGCTGGCTAAAACACACCCCGCCACCGTACAGCCTCCGGCCCCCTGCGGGGCTGGCCGGAGGCTTTTTCTCCTCTTCATCACAGGAACTGTCATGACCATCAGCCAGATAAGCGTGTGGAACCGCGCACTGGGCTTTCTGGGGACGCGCAGTGTCGCCTCCGAGCAGGAAAACACGCCAGAGGCCCTGCAATGCCGTCTGTATTGGGATTCCGCCCGGCGACAGGTACTGCGCGATTTTCCCTGGAGCTTTGCCCAGCGCAGAACATGGATGGCCCTTGTGCCGCTGCCCGAAGGCTACGCGCCGGAATTCCGTTTTGCCTACGCCCTGCCCGATGACTGCCTCAAGGTGCACGAGGTGCGCCACGAGGGCATTACGGCCCGCCCCTTCTGCCTTGCACAGAATGCGGCGGGCGATGGCTCGCTGCTGCTCACCGACGCGGCGCGCGCCCTTGCCCTGTACACGGAAGATGTGCGCAACAGCCGCCTTTTTGATGATCTCTTCGCGCACATGCTGGCCCGCAAGCTGGCGGCTCTCATAGCTGCCCCCCTGCTTAAGGGCAGCAGCCAGAAGGCAGCCGAGCTGGAGCAGCTCTACGCCGCAAGCCTGCCGCCAGCCCGCAGCGCTGCCGCGTCCGAACGTAGTGACCGCCCGGTGGAAGACCCCTGGCTTGCCGTGCGCTGAGTGCACCCGCAATCACAGCAAAAAACCGCAAGGAGCGAGGCATGACCCTGCCCTACAGCCCCAGCCGCGCCGTGTATGAAGGCAATGGCGCAGCAACGTCCTTTCCCTTTGCCTTCAAGGTCTGGAGCACAGACCAGCTTAACATCAGCACCACATCGCCCAAGGGAGAAACCTCTCCTGCGCAGGGTTGGACAGCCAACATAGGCGAGAGCGGCGGCACTGTTACCTATCTGCACGATGGAACCCCCCTGCCCGCAGGCTGGCGGCTCGCCATTGTGCGCAACATGCCCTTTGAGCAGGGCATAGACCTCATATCCGCTTCGCGATTTGATCCGCAGGTTATAGAAGACGGGCTTGATCAGGCCACTGCGGAACTTCAGCAACTGAACGAAAAACTCGCACGCGCCGTCATCATGCCCGCCACCAGCGACAAATCGCCGGAAGAAGTGGTTGCTTCCATCTATTCCAGCCGTGATGCAGCAGCTCAAAACGCCACCGCAGCCGCGCGTTCAGCTGCCGCCGCGGCGACCAGCGCCGCAACTGCCGCGCAAACGGTAACTGAAGCGGCAGAGGCAAGTGTGAGCGCCGCCACTGCACAGGCTGATAGCGCAGCCGCAAGCGCCCAAACAGCGCAAACCGCCGCCCACGCGGCGCAACAGGCCGTGCCGGACAATTTGCTCAGCCGATTGTCAGATGCTGAAGCAAAAGCCACCCAGCAGGATACGCGCCTGAATGGGGTTGAGGGTGGCATCACCGCCCTCAGCACAACTCTGATCGGCAGCGTTGTAACCATGTTTTGCGCTGACAGCTACGTGCCCAACGGCGCTGTTCCGGCTGACGCTGCGGAATACACACGTGAACAGTTCAGGGAGTTTTACGACACGTATCTTGCGGGTGGCAAACTGCTCACCTGCACCTATGCCGCCTTTGCCGCCCAAGTGGCCTTGACGGGTAACTGTGCCAAGTTCGCATTGGACACAACAGCCCAGAAGTTCAAGGTGCCGCTGCTGAAAAATGGCGATTCCATCACTCAGGCAGCCAGCGCCGCAGAGCTGGGCAAGAGTTATAAGGCCGGGTTGCCGAATGTAAGAGGCGAAATATCCTTGTTTGCCATAGGCTCATCAAACTTCGCCCCACTTGCCGAGACAGCTCAGGTGGCCCCCCCATTCTATAAAGGTTCTGGGTGGACAAGTTCCCCTGGTGGTACCAGCTCTGCCGGAAGAGGGCTTGGTATAGACCTTTCGCTGTCGAGTGCTGTTTTCAGAGATGGCATTACGACTGTACTCGATGAACAGATACGCCTGCGACATTTTGTGGTTCTGGCATCCGCGCAGAACAATGCCAGCGTGTTCGATTGGGCAAATTACATGGCGGGCCTTGCAGGCAAGCTCAATGCAGACATGAGCAACAGACCAGCCTGGTCTCCATACCTTGTGTCCACATGGACAAACGGAACAAGTTGGTACCGTAAGTATTCCGATGGGTTCATAGAACAGGGCGGCTATCTGGGAGTTACCGGAACCACCGGCTTTACTGTAACATTCCCAACCCCTTTTGCAGGGGCATCATATGTCCTGAATGTGTATGCCTTTGATTTGGACCCGAGTTCTGGGCATCCCCGCACTGCGTGGAGAACCCCCTATGGCTTCAATTTTGGAAAAACCTCTTCTGTTATCGATACCAATTGGTACGCCGCTGGCTACTAAGGAGGCGCCATGTACGCAATCGGACAAAAATTTGAAGGGGTGTACCCGCCCGCAGCCGCACAATGGTGCAATGATAATTGCGCCATGATGGCGCCTATAGACGGCGGTTTTGAAATACAGACTGCCCCTGCCCCCACGACAACACAGCAGTACGAGAACCTGCGTGCTGCACGTGATGTGCGTCTTGCAGCTACCGACAAGTATCTGCTGGCCGACTACCCCATCAGCGAGGGCGATCTGGCTCTGGTCAAGACATACCGGGCCGCACTTCGCGCCCTGCCCGAACAGCCCGGCGCACCGTGGGATGGCGGCGGTGATGAAACACCCTGGCCCGATGCTCCTGGCATTTTGCAGACGGAACAGTCATGCGCATAGCCCTGCAAAACTTTACCGGCGGCGAAATATCACCCACACTCTCGGCCCGGTACGACCTTTCCCGTTACCGCAACTGCGTTGCCTGCATGGAAAACATGCTCCCCGGCCTGCATGGCGACGTGGCCCGGCGGCCCGGCACCCGCTTTCTGGCGGAGCTTGGAGCATATTCCGTGTTGCTCCCCTTCACCTTCAGCGCGCATCCAAGCCAAAATTTTCTTCTGGTTTTTGCCGAAAAAACCTTACGCGTTGCTACAGTTGCCGGATTCACCACGGCACCTGTCATGACGCCCCCCTATGCGGCGGAAGACCTGCTTTCGCTCTGCCACGCGCAGGTGGGCGATGTGGTCTATCTGGCCCACCAAAAATATCCGCTGCACAAAATAGTACGGCGCGATGCTCCGGGTGGAAACTACACCTGGAGCCTGGAGCAGGTAGAACTGAACACATCCCTGCCCGCCCCCGCCGCACCCACGCTGGCCTTTACCGGCAGCGGCGGTTCCTACACCCTGCGGTACAAAGTGGCGGCGGTGGATGCCAACGGCAGGCAGTCCCTCGCTTCGCCAGCAGGGGAATGCAAAGGGGCGCGGCACCCCTCCGACTGGGTGGTGGGCAACAGCACAACCATAAGCTGGCCTGCCGTTCAAGGCGCTGCGGAATATAACGTTTACCGCGAGGAAGCGGGCTACTTCGGCTTTATCGGCGTTGCCTCCGGCACCAGTTTCAGCGACCAGAACTACAAGGCCGACACCACAGACACGCCTCGCGAAGACTGGAATCCTTTTGCTGACGGCAACAATCCCGGCGTAGTGGCCTTTCACCAGCAGCGCATGGTGCTTGCGGCCACCCCCGGCACACCGCAGGCATTTTACATGTCGCGCACGGGCGATTTTGAATCCTTCCGCAAGTCGCGCCCCTTGCAGGATGACGATCCGGTGGAATACCTCATCGCCTCCGGCTCCATAGACTCCGTAACCTGGGTTGCCAGCTTCGGTGATCTTCTGGTGGGCACCTCCGGCAGCGAATACAAGGCCAGCGGCGGCGATGGATCGGCCATCACGCCCCAAAAGGTCAGCATCACCGCCCAGTCGTACTGGGGCAGCGCGGGGCTTGCGCCCATCATCATCGGCAACTCGGTGCTGCATGTGCAGCGCCACGGCTCGCGAGTGCGCGATCTTTTCTATTCTCTGGAAAAAGACGGCTATTCGGGCAACGACCTTTCCATTCTTGCGCCGCACCTGTTTGAGGGGCACACCATCAAACAGTGGGCCTATCAGCAGACCCCCGGCTCAACCATCTGGTGCGTGCGCGATGACGGCCTGCTGCTGGGTTTTACCTACATGAAGGAGCATGACATCTGGGGCTGGTCGCGCCATGTGACAGACGGCGAGGTCATTTCTGCCGCAACTGTGGCTGATCAGGACGGCGATGCGCTGGCCCTTGTGGTGCGCCGCACCATTGCGGGCCGGACGCGCTATTTTCTCGAACGACTGGCCCCGGTCTGGGCGGACAGCCAGCCCATTGCCGAAGCCTGTTTTGTGGATTGCGGCCTTGGCATCCGCACGGATACGCCAACGTCGACAGTGGAAGGGCTGGACCATCTGGAAGGCTGCGCGCTTTCCGTACTGGCGGACGGCAGCCCTGTGGAGGGCTGCGTGGTGCGTGGTGGGCGCATAGAGCTGCCCTATGCGGCCTCTGTGGTGCAGGCAGGCCTGCCGTATGCATCCGTGCTCTCCCCCCTGCCAGTGGAGGGCGACTTCAATTCCGGCACGACACTGGCGCAGGGGCGAGCCTACGGTTCCTGCTCGCTCCGCCTGTACCGCAGCGTGGGCGGGCAATACGGCCCCAGCCGCAACGAACTGTACGACCTGCCCTTTATGCCGGAACACTGGGGCGAAGCCGTGCAGCCCTTCTCTGGCGACATCACGTGCGCTCCCAGCGGCGGTTGGGACAATCAAGCCAGCATCTGGCTGGTGCAGCAGAGGCCCCTGCCCTTTCGCGTACTTGCGCTCACGCTGGACATAACCTTTGCCTGATGCGGCAGGAGGAGCAATCCATGCTGACCATAACAACAGAAACATTTTCGCAGGTATCCACAGAAGCGGAACAACTCGCCGCCGCCCACTGGAATGAGGTGGAAGCCGCCCTGCACGGCGCACAACGTTACCGACTTGATCATGAACGCTACGCCAGCCTTGAACGGCTGGGCATGCTGCACATAAGCGCCGCGCGGGGGCTTGCCGAGGACGACCACGGCGCGACCTCCAATACTTCCGGCGCTCCACTGGCAGGCTATGCCGTCTTTACTCTGGTGTCTTGCCCGCACTGCCCGCAAACTCTGCTGGCGGCTCTGGACGGGCTGTATCTTGCCCCTGGGGCACGCGGCGGCCTGTTTGCCCTGCGCCTGCTGCGCCACGCGGAGTCGGCCCTTGCCGCGCGCGGCGTGGGCCTTGTGCAGTACAGTTCGCCAGCGTCCCGACCCTGCCATGCGCTCTACCGCCGCCTTGGAGCGCAGCCCACGGAGACCATCTGGCACAAAACCCTGCCGCCAGCGCCAGCCAAGGCCGCAGGAACAATCGAGGAGGACAGCTAATGGCCATAGCAACCAGCACAGCCGCCATGATCAGCGCCGCCGTTGCCCTCGCCGGGGCAGCAGCCGGAACCGTGAGCGCCGTGCAGCAGGCAGAAACCCGCCGCCAGCAGACGGAATACCAGTCCGACCTTGCGGCCCGCAACGCCCAGCAGGCGGAACTGAGTGCACAGGCGGCAGACGAGGCCGCCCGCCAGGAACGCCGCGCGGGTTACGAAGCGGCACAGGCCAAACGGCAGGAGGCTGCCCGCATCATCGGTGCGCAACGCGCGCAGGCCGGGGCATCAGGAGCGCAGACCGATGCAGGCTCCACGCTGGATAAAACCCTTGATACCGCCGAAAAAGGCGAGCTGGACGCCCTCTCTGCCGAGCAGCAGGGGCAAAGCAGAGCACACGCCCAAGACATGCAGGCCTGGAGCCTGCGCAACCAGTCGGCTGTGTCGGCATCCAACGCCGACTTTGCTGGCTCGCGCGCCGAAACGGACTATCTGGGCCTGAGCGGCACCCTGCTCAACGGAGCCTCCCGCATGGGCCGCAACTTTTACACCATCGGCTCACGCGGCCCGCTACTGCCGTAGGCCTCCCTTTCATTGTCATGCCAGCCCCCTGCCGTCCCCTTTCGGGCGGCAGGGGGCTTTTGCTGTTATTTATGGAAAGCCCCGCGTAATGCCAGACAAAAACACGGCATTTGCCTATTGACGATGCGCTGGCTGACCTTACTTTTTATGGGCAGGCGTGGCGAACAGGTGTATTCTGGACGCACGTCAAGGAAACGACCCGACGGGGAGCACGCATCATGGCAGTATCGTACAAGGATTATTACAAACTTCTGGGAGTAGAGCGCGCAGCGTCAGCCGAGGAGGTCTCCAAGGCTTACAAAAAGCTGGCCCGCAAATACCACCCTGACCTCAATCCCGGCGACAAGCAGGCAGAGGAGAAGTTTAAGGAAATCAACGAAGCCTATGAAGTGCTCAAAGACCCGGAAAAGCGCAAACTGTACGACCAGCTTGGCCCCAACTGGCAGCACGGCCAGCAGTTTCAGGGCGAACCGGGCTTTGAGAATGTGCATTTCACGTTCAACGGCAAAAATTTTGACGGTTCGGGCTTTTCAGACTTTTTTGAAACCCTGTTTGGCGGCGGTGGCCAGTATGGCGGCGGCGCTCAGTTCGGCGGCCCCTTTGGCAGCCAGATGGGCGGACAAGCTGGCGGGCGCGGGGCCAATTTCGGCCCTGATCCCTTTGGCGGATTTTCGTCCCGTCAGCGGCGTGGCCGCGATGTGGAGGCGGAGCTGGCCCTGAGCCTTGAAGAAGTGCTGCGCGGCGGCCCGCGCTCCGTGTCCATCAACATGCCCGCTGGCGCAAAGACTCTTGAGGTCAACGTGCCCGCTGGCATCCGCGAAGGGGCTAAACTGCGCCTCGCCGGACAGGGCGACCCTGCGCCGGGCGGCACGCCGGGCGACCTCTTTTTGCGGGTGCGCTATCTGCCCCACCATGTTTTCAAGGTGGACGGAGAAAACCTGCAATGCGATCTGGCCCTGGCCCCGTGGGAAGCAGCCCTGGGCGCGCGGGTTGAAGTGCCCACCCTTGAAGGCAGCGTAGAAATGCAGATTCCCGCAGGCTCCAGCTCCGGGCGCAAGTTCCGCCTGCGCGGCAAGGGCATGGGCGCTGGCGACAAGCGGGGCGACCTGCTGGCAAAGATCATGATTCGGGTTCCCGCCGAGATCACGGACGAAGAGCGCAACTTGTGGAGCAAGCTGGCCGAGATATCAACATTCAAGGCCCGCTCGTAGGGAACAATCAGGCAGCCGCCAGCGGACACCCCCGGCGGCTGCGCAGGGTTTGCATGCATATTCCAGCGGCGCCGCCGCAGGCGGCAACCGATACGGTTACTGGTGGAGGACACAAATGAGCATGACCCCGAAAAAACCTTCACTGCCCGTGCCTTCAACGGTCATGGTCTGGCAGGAATTCATTGAAGCCACAGGCATTGCGCCGGAGCGGCTTCAGGAACTGATGGGCCTTGGCTGGATTGAAGCCCGCACCAGCGCGGCGCAGGATTTCCTTTTTCGCGATGTAGATATCTACCGTGTACGCAAGCTTGAGCGCATCTGCTGCGACTTTGAGCTGCCCGTGCTCGGCGGCACTATTATTGTGGATCTTCTGGAGCGCATAGATTCTCTGGAACGCAGGGTGCAACGCTTACAGCATTTTGAAGACGAATAGCCGGTTTGAGAGCATGCAGCCTCCCGGCCAGAAATAACAAAATTTTGCCCGCCGCAGCGCGGGCGCGTGTGGAGGAAGCTTATGGACATCAACAAATTTACGGATAAAGCCCGCGAGGCTGTGGGGCAGGCCCAGAGCATTGCCGCAGGCATGGGCCATCAGGAGACGGATGCCGAGCATCTGGCCCTGGCCCTTGTACAGCAGGAAAACGGCATCGTGCCGCGCATTCTGGAACAGATGGGCGTACAGCCCAAGGCCCTCAGCGTTGCCATCGAGGGCGCGCTGCGCAAGCGGCCTTCTGTTTCCGGCGGCGGCATGGATCCCAGCAAGATCATGATTACCCAGCGGCTGGCAAAAATTCTGGGCGACGCGCAGAACGAAGCCAACCGCATGAAGGACGAATACGTAAGCGTTGACCACCTGTTTGCCGCGCTTACCGATGTTGCGCCCTCCTCGCCCCTTGGCGAAGTTTTCAAGGAATACAAGATCGCCCGCGCCCGTTTTGTGGCAGCCATGGAAGAGCTGCGCGGCGGCGCGCGCGTGACCAGCGCCAGCCCCGAAGACACCTTTGAAGCGCTGACCAAGTATGCCCGCGATCTCGTGGAAGCAGCCCGTCAGGGCAAAATGGACCCGGTCATTGGCCGCGATTCCGAAATCCGCCGCGTTATCCGCATTCTCTCGCGCCGCACCAAGAACAACCCGGTGCTCATAGGCGAGGCGGGCGTGGGCAAAACAGCCATTGTGGAAGGTCTGGCCTTCCGCATCGTCAAGGGCGACGTGCCGGAGGGCCTCAAGGGCCGCAAGCTCTTTGCCCTTGATATGGGCGCGCTCATAGCAGGCGCAAAATACCGCGGCGAGTTTGAGGAACGCCTCAAAGCCGTACTCAACGAGGTGCAAAAGAGCGAGGGACAGATCATTCTGTTCATCGACGAACTGCACACCATCGTGGGCGCGGGCAAAACAGAAGGGGCCATGGACGCGGGCAACCTGCTCAAGCCTATGCTGGCGCGCGGCGAGCTGCACTGCATCGGCGCAACCACGGTGGACGAGTACCGCAAATATATTGAAAAAGACCCGGCTCTGGAGCGCCGCTTCCAGCCCGTCATGGTTGAAGAACCCACGGTGGAAGACGCCATCTCCATCCTGCGCGGGCTGAAGGAGCGTTTCGAGGTGCACCACGGCGTGCGCATCAGCGACTCTGCCATTGTTGAAGCGGTGGTTCTTTCACACCGCTACATCACCGACCGTCAGCTGCCGGACAAGGCCATTGACCTTATTGACGAGGCCGCAGCCATGATCCGCACAGAGATCGACTCGCTGCCCGCTGATCTGGACGAAGTGAACCGCAAGGTCATGCAGCTTGAAATCGAGCGCGAAGCCCTGCGCCGTGAAACAGACGCCGCCTCGCGCGAACGCCTTGAAAAGCTTGAGAACGAACTGGCCGACCTGCGCGCCCAGCAGGCCAACATGCGCAAACAGTGGGAGAGCGAAAAAGGCTCCATCGACCATGTGCGCGAAATCAAGGAGCAGATCGAGCAGACCAAGCTTGCCATTGAGCAGGCCGAGCGCGCCTATGACCTCAACAAGGCCGCAGAACTCAAGTACTCCAAACTGCTTGAGCTGGAAAAGAAGCTGGCCGCCGCTTCCGGCGCTGGTTCGGAACACGAAGGCCCGCGTCTGCTCAAGGAAGAAGTGCGCCCCGACGACGTGGCCGAAATTGTGGGCAAATGGACGGGCATTCCGGTAACGCGCCTGCTTGAATCCGAACGCGAAAAACTTCTGCGCCTGGGCGACCAGTTGCACGAGCGCGTGGTGGGTCAGGATGAGGCCGTCACAGCCGTGGCCGATGCCGTGCTGCGCGCCCGCGCGGGACTTTCCGACCCGGCTCGCCCCACTGGTTCGTTCATCTTCCTTGGCCCCACGGGCGTCGGCAAGACCGAGCTTTCCAAGGCTTTGGCCGAGGCGCTCTTTGATACGGAAGACAACATGGTGCGGCTGGACATGAGCGAATACATGGAGAAGCACTCCGTGTCGCGGCTCATCGGCGCGCCTCCAGGATACGTGGGCTATGACGAAGGCGGGCAGCTTACCGAGGCCGTGCGCCGCAAGCCCTATTCCGTCATTCTGTTTGACGAGATTGAAAAGGCGCACCCCGATGTGTTCAACACCCTGCTGCAACTGCTGGATGATGGACGCCTTACGGACAGCCAGGGACGCACGGTGGACTTTCGCAACTGCATAGTCATCATGACCTCCAACATCGGCTCCATGCACCTGCTGGACGGCATCTCTGCCGACGGTACGCTGAAGGAAGGCGCGAGGGAAAGGGTCATGGAGGATCTGCGGGCGCACTTCCGCCCCGAGTTCCTCAACCGCGTGGACGAAACCGTGGTCTTTCTGCCCCTGCGGCGCGACCAGATCGCCCGCATTGTGGATCTTCAGGTCAATCGGCTGCGCAAGCGGCTTGAAGACCGCAAGATCAGGCTTGAGCTTACTGATGCGGCCCGCAAGTTTATTGGCGATGCCGGTTACGACCCTGTGTACGGCGCGCGGCCCCTCAAGCGTTACGTGCAGCAGGCTGTGGAAACCCCGCTTGCCAAGGAGCTGGTGGGCGGCAGAATCCGCGATGGCCAGTGCGTCACTGTGGATGCTGCGGACGACAAGCTCACCTTCAAGGCCGAGTAAGCGCACACTGATCACAGCTTAGCAGACTAAAATCATGAGGCCCACACGAACCATTTCGTGTGGGCCTCACTTATTGGGGGGTAGGGATGCGGGACAGGTTGCGCGGGATATCTGGCGGAATATCCTGCTGAATGTCAGATCACGGCGTCAGGCGGTGGAACCGCCAGCGCGCTTTGGGCTACTGAATTTCTTCGGGCTTGACCACAAGCCAGTTTTTGTCGGCGGTGACGGGCTGACCCAGTTCCTTCTGGCGGGCAGCGGCCTTGGTCCACATGCCTTCCATCTTCTTCATGGCGCTGTCTTTGCGGTTGATCCACACGCGCGCGCCGCCCTTTTCCACGTCCACGCCGTTCAGCAGCATGTAACCGTCAGAAATGGGCGTGTCGCCACCCACGATGATGGGCTTTTTCCACTGGTCGATGTAGCCGAGGATGGTGCCCATTTTGCCTTCGTACCAGGTCATGGGATTCATGAGGTAGGTGGTGAGCAGCATATCAAGGTTCTTTTTCTGGTCGTACTGGCCCTTTTCGATCTGGAGGCGCGAGGTGGTCAGGGCGCCGTTGGCGGGATCCTTGAGCAGCATGGTGACGCCGATGACATTTTCAGGTTTGACGTTGTAGCCATACTTGGGGTCGCTGGCCACCATACGCACCAGTTCTTCACTGGCGGCGGTCATAACGTACACGTTGATGCCGTTCTCCATCAGCTTGGCGTACAGTTCCTGCATGCCGGTGAAGGGCTTGGGCGGATTGATGCTGGCTTCTTTCACGGTGTCACCGCTGTAATACTTGGCCTTGAGGGGCTTTTTGTATTCCATGAGGCCGTCCACATGGCCCTTGAGTTCCTTAAGCGTAAAGCCAGCAAAAACCTGGGCAACCCAGGGGTAGCAGATGAGGTCTTCCGTTTCGCACAGACGGTAGTAATAGCTGACCAGACCTTCCTTGAAGTCCTTGGTATCCTTGAAGGGAATAAGGCGCAGTTCCTGGGGCAGCTTTTCGCGGGAGAGCGCGCCCTTCATTTCCATGTAGGCCAGCAGGGATTCTTCCAGATCATAGCGGTAGCTCGTGTTGTCCATGTCAAAAACGGCAAAGTTGCCCTGATTGGCATTTTTTTCAATCACCTTGTCGAGCTGTTCTTTCACAGGTGCAGGCCAGTGCTTCAGCTCTGTAGCGGCACTGGCCGACTGGCTGAGCGTAAATGCAAAGACAAAGCAACTGACAAACAATGCAAGGCAAATTTTTTTCATCACACGACTCCAGGCGTTAAACGTAAACAATCCCCAAAAAATACATATCGGCCCACAAACCCTTTCAGATGTATTTTCAGCACCTGCTAGATGCTCAAATGGTTATTTCAGACCAGCGTAACCTTCCAGTGCGGGGGAAAGTCAACGGGGGTTTTCATATCTTGTTGAGCTGTGAAGTAACGCCCCCTCACTTGCCCAAAAACGGCAAAATGCACCGCAGCCGGGGATAAATGGAGATCGGACTTCTCAGGGTTGCCCTGCAAATACGCAGAAGGGGGATTCCCGTGCAGGAATCCCCCTTCTCTTGCTGACAATTTCAGCCCTGGCGGCGTGCGCCTCAGGATGCTTTTAGCTTCTGAATGCATTGCCCAGCGCGTCCGCCGCCATAATGGCCGCAGCTACGCTCTCTTCCGTAATGGGAAAGGGCATGGCGTGGATGGATTCTTCGGGCAGGCAGGCCTTGCGGGCCACCTTGCGCAGGGCTTCCGGGCTGATGTCCGTGATGCCTATATCGCTCAGGCACACAGGCAGGCCCACTGAGGTGCAAAAACCCAGCACTTCGTCCAGTTCTTCCGTGGGGGCGTTTTCCAGCACCAGTTGCACCAGCGTGCCAAAAGCGACCTTTTCGCCGTGCAGGTAGGTGTGAGTTTCTTCCAGCGCGGTCAGGCCATCATGGATGGCGTGGGCTGCCGCCAGACCGCCGCTCTCAAAGCCCAGGCCGGAAAGCAGGGAGTTGGCTTCAATGATGTTTTCCAGCGCTGGCGTCGCCATCTTGGCCTGACTGGCCAGCACGGCCTTGTAGCCGTCTTCCAGCAGGGTGCGGTAGCAGGTGGCTGCAAGGGCTTGCGCTGCAAGGGTCCCTCTGGCCGGGGGGCAGTCGCCCGTGCGCGCGCCACAGGGCAGTCCCGCGTTTACGGGGGCGCACGAACGCACGTTGGCCCGCGCCTCGAAATAGGTGGAAAGGGCATCGCCCATGCCCGACACCAGATAGCGCACCGGCGAAGCGGCAATGATGGAAACATCCATCAGCACCACATCGGGATTGCGGGGAAAATAGGCGTAGTCTTCCATTTCGCCGTCTGGCGTGTAGATCACCGCAGAATGGCTCGTGGGCGCGTCCGTAGCCGCTGTGGTGGGCACCACAATGACCCCCTGCCCCGCCGCCACGCAACGCGCCGTGTCCAGCGCCTTGCCGCCGCCAAGCCCCACGGTGCAGTGACAGGAATGCTGACGCGCCAGCTCACCAAGACGGGCGATTTCAACGCGCGAGCATTCGCCCTGAAATTCCGTTTCCACAAAGGTCACGCCAAATTTGGCCGCTGTGGCGTCCAGCGTCTGGCGCACCCTGTTCACGCTGCTTTCCGTGGCTACCAGCAAGGCCTTTGTGCCGTACTGCCGCACAAAATACCCAAGGTTGAGCAGTTCGTTCTCGCCCTGCACATACTTGGACGGACAGATAAACGCTCTTCTCATGGCATGCTCCGCTTCCGGCAATTGCGCCGGCATTGCAGGTTTGAATCCTGACTGGGCCTACGCATCTTCCTTCACACCCAGCAGGGCGCGGGCATAATCCTCGCCGCTGAAGGGGCGCAGGTCTTCCATTTTTTCGCCAAGGCCCACATAGGTGATGGGCAGGTGATGCTGCATGGCAACGGCAATGGCTACGCCGCCCTTGGCCGTGCCGTCGAGCTTGGTGATGATGAGTTCATCAATGCCCGCAGCTTCCTTGAACAGTTTGGTTTGCGAAAGGGCGTTCTGCCCGGTGGTGGCGTCGATTACCAGAATGGAGCGATGCGGCGCGCCCGCATGCTTTTTGCCCAGCACCTGACGGATCTTGCTCAGCTCTTCCATCAGGTTGACCTTGGTCTGCAAGCGGCCTGCGGTGTCCACATAGAGCACATCCACACCTTCCTGAAGCGCACGGTCCATAGCCTCGTAAGCCACGGCGGCAGGGTCTGAACCAGCGGTGCGCGCATGGAACAGCGCCCCCACGCGCCCGGCCCAGACCTGCAACTGCTCAATGGCGGCGGCGCGGAAGGTATCGGCGGCGGCAATCATGACCTTTTTGCCCTGCATGCGGTCGCGATGGGCCAGCTTGGCAATGGTGGTGGTCTTGCCCACGCCGTTGACGCCGATCATCAGCACAACTTCGGGCTGGTTAACGGCTGCGATGCGGCGCGGCGCGCGAAAGATCTCTTCCACTTCGGCCATGAGCAGTTGGCGCACTTTGGTGGATTCCGTAACCTTTTCCTTGCGGGCGCGCTCTTTCAGACGCTCCACCAGTTCAATGGAGGGTTCGTAGCCAAGATCGGCCATGATAAAAAGTTCTTCCAGTTCTTCCCAGAAGGCGTCGTCCAGTTCGCCATGCCCGGCAAACAACGCGTCCAGCCCCTTGGAAAACTGCTCGCGGGTACGCGAAAGCCCCTGGCTGATCTTGAGAAACAGGCGGTTGCGCTCGTCCTCTTCGTCTTCCATATCAAGGGCGAGAGCCAGACGATACTGCAATTCAGAACGGAATTCCTCCACCTGCCGATAATCCATGCGGGCGAGCCATTCCTGAAAATCACGCACAAAGTTCTGCGCTTCGGCCTCCGGGGCATCAAGGGCCCGCAGCAAAAAGAACAGACGCTGCCACAACAGGTCGCCCGCCTCATCCACGCCCTCAAGCACGATGCCAAGCCATACGGAAAGCCGTGGCTCGGCCTCGCGCAGCCGCAGGGTCAGGGCCTCATCAGCGGCAGATGCCGCAAAGGGCTGGGCAGTGGCTTCTGCCGCAGGTTTCGCAGCAGGTTCTGCAAGGGATTCAGTTGCGGCAACACCAGCTGCGCCTGCATCTGCGCTAATTTCTGCGGGCGCTTCATGCGCCGCATTGGCCGCATCTTCCGCGCCGCCGAACATTTTTTTTATGGCAGAGAAAAAACCCATATGATCTCCTTATCTTCCGCCCTCTTGCACCGAGGGTTTGCTTTCCTTGCGGGCCGTTTGTGTTTCCAGCGCTCCCAGCACTTCGCGCAACGCCAGCACGCATTCTTCCACGGCCAGAGCCGCAGAAGCGGCGTCTGTATCATTCACGGCCCACTGCATTGCATGCGCGGTAGAGGCCAGCCGCTCCGCGCCCACGCAGGGCGCTGCTTTTTCAAGAATCCGCCCAAGGCGGCACAGGTTATCGGCATCTTCCAGCGCATAGAGGCGCAGCAGTAGATCAGGGGCAGGGGCAAACGTTCTGCCGAACATGCCCGCCGTAACGCGCCAGGCTTCGGGGCGGCGCAACAAAAAGGCCCGCCCAAGCTCGGCGCTCACAACAGCCCCGGCTGCGATATCTTCGCTCAGGGGCGCGGCGCTTCCGCCCTGCGCCTCTGCGGCTGGCTGCGGTGATGCCTCATGACTGCGGGCTGTATTATCACCAGCGGAGCCTGATTCAAAAATATCTGCAAAGCCTGGCTCCGGGGATGCCACAGAAGACGAATCCGCAGCAGGTTCGCCGGACGCCGCAGTGCCGTGCGGCGCGGTACGCTCCAGCAGCAAAGCTTTCAGCCGCGCCAGATCTCCCCAGTGCCAGAACAGGGCCAGCAAGACCAGGGTTGAAAACAGGGCGGAAAGGCAAAAACGCGCCACTTCCCGCCGGGCCTTCAGGGCCAGGTCTTCATCAGTAATGCGGGGCGAAAGGTACACTTCCACCGACCCCACGGGGCGGCCTTCCATCTTGAGCGGATTCATGCCCTGCACGCTGTTTTCCGCAATTTCATCGTCCCAGGGAATGGGTTCCCACTGGTAGTTGCGCCGCTGCCCTTCCAGCATGCCACGCGGTGTCTGCACCTTGATGGCGTAAATGGATTCATCGGTCATGGCCGCCATAACAATGGTGCGCGCGGTCAGTTCGTCCAGCTCCCAGGCGGGCAGGGAAAGCAGCGCCGCCAGTTGCGCTGCGGTACGTCCGGCCTCGCTGCCAAGGCGGTTTTCCGCCTCCTGCCTGTCCTCATTGACATTCCAGACGCCAAGCAGCAGGAACAGCAGCAAGGCCGCCCCCCATGCAGCCAGGGCAAGTCTGCGTCGCAGAACGTGAGAGATATTGGGCATATGCTTTGCCGCGAGAGCCACGCCCCCGCGCTCCTTACTGTTGGTGTGGTCTGCCATGCAGACGGTGCGCCAGTGCGCTGGCAGCCGCAAGGGCATCAGCATCGCGCAGAACAAACAGACAAACAGCCCAGGCCGTTGCGCCGCCAGTAATGGCAAGGGCAAGCCCCAACCAGATGCCGCGCCCGTGCAGCAGTTCCAGCAATTGCCACGCGGCAAGGGCCGTGGCCGCAGCAGCGGCACATTGACGCAGTACCGCACACGCCGAAGGCAGACATGCGCTGGCGGATGCCGCGCCAGCGGAACTTTTTTTCAGCGCCCTGCCCAGAATGCACAGCAAAAAGCCGCATTGCAGCCACAAGCCAAGGCTTACGGCCAGTGCCGGAGCCATGACGCCAAGACTGCCCGAAAGACTATGGACCAGTGCGGCCCCGACCGCAAGCGTAGCAACCACGGCCCACACAGCGCTGACCGCCGTGCGCCGCACCTCGCCCAGCGCGTTGCAGGCCGCCAGCAGGGAGCGGTTGACGGCAAAGGCGGGCAGACCAGGCAAATAGGCCCACAGGGCGAGACCTGTCTCGTAAGCCGCATTGTCGCCAAAGGCGCCGTGCCGCAGCAGACCTTCCACCAGACGCGGCCCCACGGCCCACAATCCTGTGGCGGCGGGCAGGCTCAGCAGCAGGGTCAAACGCAGGGCCGTGCGCAACTGATCCGAAAAAAGCGAAAATTCTCTGGCAGCTGCAAGGCGGCTTAATGTGGGCAGACTTGCCATGCCCAGACACACGCCCACCAGTCCAAGGGGCAGTTCAAGCAGGCGTTCGGCATAGTAGAGAGCAGCCACCTGCCCTCGGCCCAGGCTGGACGCCAGCGACATGGCTGCCAGCATGGCAAGTTGCGGTGCGGATGCCCCAAGCAGGCCCGCGGGCAGACGGCCAAGGCAGTTCCAGGCAAGGGATGCCGCGCGCTTTTGCAGCGAGGATTCGTTCCCGCCTGCGTTACCCTGCGCGATATCCGGCCCTTCGTCAGGCCCGGCTTTACGCAAAGGCAGCAAACGCCGCACTGCCAGCCACTGCGCCAGCCATTGCGCAATACCGCCGCAAAGCATGCCCACAGCCAGAGCTGGAGCCGCAGGCAGCAGGCCCAAGGCAGCCGCTCCTGCAAAACACAGAATGACAATATTAAACAGGGCAGGAGAAACAGCGGGCAGCCAGAACACGCCAAGGCTGTGCAAAATGGCCATGCCCAGAGCAGCCATGCCCGCCGCCAGCGTATAGGGCAGGCAGATGCGCAGCAGGTATATGGCCTCCTGCCGTTCCGGCCCATAAAAACCGGGAGCCAGAATATCAGTAAGCCATGGGGTGGCCACCAGCCCAAGCACTGTGAGCAGGGTCAGCACAAGGCCAAGCCTCACGGCCAGAGCGCGGGCCAGCAGGCGCATACTGCGGCTGCGCTCTGGCCCCACAGCATGGTCGGGCGATGCGCCCATGCGCTCCAGATGCACAAGGCTTGCCGTCAGGGTCATGGAAAGCGAGCCTTCGCCCAGCATGCGGCGCAGCACATGGGGCAGCCGCATGGCAGCCACCAGTGCGTCGGCGGCAGCGCCGCCGCCCACAAGCCAGGCCATGCTCATATCGCGCAAAAGGCCAAGCACACGCGAAACAAGGGCAAAGCCGCCCAAAAGGGCCGCCGTGCGCGCAATGCCGCCAGAATGCCCGGGGCCGTGCTCGGCAGGGCCAGAAGCGCAAGACGGGGAGGATTCCCCACCCTTGCCGTGCGCGCAGCCGCTTTCAGAAGCGATCATTGTTCCTCGTTTCAGCCATGCAAAAAATCAGGGCAGCGCGCCACCGGCAGTTCTGGGCGCGCTCACGTCAAAACAAGTGGCCTGCAAGCTGTTTGCAACAAAGATATTCCACTTCCGGCGGCGCTAGGCTTTTAACAGCCCTTGTGCCGCCGGAAGCAAAAGTGTTACAGCTACGGGCGGTGCGGATCGGGTTCGGACTTCCACGCAGCCACGGCTTCACGCACAAGGCGGTTCTGCTCTTCGGGCATGGTGTCCTTGAAGGTTTCGGCAAACACGTGGATGCGCGTGCCGCCGCGCGGCGCAAACAGCCCCTTGACACGGCACCAGCAGGGATTGAGCAGGGTGCGCAGGTCTTCCAGCACGTTGTTGGTGATGGTTTCCATAAACGACTGGTGATTGCGGAAGGCGAACATATAGAGCTTGAAGCTCTTGGATTCCACGCACAGCTCGTCAGGAATGTACTCTACCGTGATGGTGCCGCAGTCAGGCTGGCCGGTCACCGGGCAGAGCGAGGTAAATTCGGGAAAGCTGATGCTGATCACATAGGGGCGCTGGGGAAAGCAGTTGGGAAAGGCCTCCAGCAGGGCTACGCTGGGGCCGCCCTCCGGGGACTGAAGGCGGCCTGTGCCAAGAACCTTCAGGTCCTGGGTCTGATCCTGGCTGCGGGTACTCATGGGGATACTCCTTAAAATACACGGAAATGACGCTGCCGTACAGCGTTGGGGGGCCGCCGGGGCGGCGGACGCGCCATGCGCAGGCGAAAGGCCTCACTGGCTGCGCAAACGCAGGCGCGTATCAGACTTGTAACCCATTGCGCTTACGGCTACAATAATCTATTGCCCACTCCAATCCGATACCAGCCATCGGCCAGTTCCCCGGAGCAACGTATGAACATCCTGCTGCACGTACACGCCTGCAAGCGGGGCCAATGTCTGCCCCTGCTGCCTGTTGCCGCCACGGATACCGATTTTTGCCGCAGCCACGGCCTCATGATGCCCGAGCCATGGGCAATGCCCCACCTGCGGGTGGGCACATGCTTTTGCGGGGCCTGCGGCACAGCCCTGCTCAAGGTTACAGGGCGCGCCTGGATGCCCCTGCCGCCCAACACTGCACCCCCCGGCGGCAACGGGGAGGAGCCGTGGCAGGCGAGCCACGCGGTGCAGTGCCTGTTTTTGACTGCTCTGACGGATCTGCCCGAAGGCCCGCTGGAAGTAACCGCCAGAAAAACCGGCTACAGCCTTGCCTGGATAACCCTGTCGGACAAAGGCGCGCGCGGCCAGCGGCTGGATTTGAGCGGCCCCGCCATTGCTGAAATGGTCGGCTCCGCCATGCCGCTGAGCCACAGCCAGGGATTTTTGCTGCCGGATGAAGCCGCGCAACTGCGCGCCCTGCTGACGGAGCTTGCCCTGAGCCAGGGTTTTGACCTTATATGCACCACCGGCGGCACCGGGCTTTCGGCGCGTGATATCACGCCGCAAACCACTGCCGCCCTGCTCGATACGCCCTTGCCGGGCTTTACTCAGGCCATGCTGGCCGCCAGCCTTGCCAAAACGCCCCACGCGGTTATTTCGCGCGCGGCAGCGGGCACACTGGGGCAAAGCATCATCATCAACCTGCCGGGCAGCCGCAAGGCCGTTGTGGAAAACCTTGCCGCCGTACTGCCCGCCCTGCCCCACGCCCTTGCCAAATTGCAGGGCGACCCCGCCGACTGCGGCGGTTAAGGAGAACACATGGGCTTTTTTCCGCGTTCCGGCATGAGGCTTTCCACGCCTTTTGGCCAGTTTGGCGACATTTGCCGGATGATCAAGATTGAACATTCCATTTTTGCGCTGCCCTACGCCTGGGCAGGGGCGGTATTGGCAGCACGCGGCTTGCCCTCTGCGCGCAGCCTGATTTTTCTGACCATCAGCATGATCGCGGCGCGCTCATTCGCCATGGCCTTCAACCGGCTGGCCGATCTGCCCTTTGACCGCGACAACCCGCGCACACAGGGTCGCCCCCTGGTAACGGGCGTTATCAGCAAGGGGCAGACATGGGCCTTCTGCGCGCTCATGGCAGTTATCTTTATTGCCTCCTGCGCGGCGCTGAACACTGTCTGCCTGTGGCTTTCCGTGCCTGCGCTGCTCTTTGCGGCCATATACAGCCTGCTTAAGCGCTTTACGGCCCTGTGCCACTTCTGGCTGGGCGCGACGCTGGGTCTTGCCCCGCTGGCTGGCTGGCTTTCGGTCAATCCCGCAAGCCTTGGCCTTGCGGCTGTGCTGCTGTTCTGGGCTGTTACCTTTTGGGTGGCGGCATTTGACATTTACTATGCATTTCAGGACATGGATTTTGACGTGGCCTTTGAGCTGCATTCCGTGCCTGCTTCTTTTGGGCCGGATACGGCCCTGACGCTGGCCGCGTTTTCGCACGCCATGACGTCCATCTTTCTGCTGCTGGCGGGCTTTGCCGCCGGGCTTTCCTGGCCATGGTACGTGGTGTGGTTCGGCATCAGCGTCATGCTGCTTGTGGAGCACAGGCTCATGAAGCCGCAGGATCTGCGCCATGTGAACACGGCCTTTTTTACCATCAACGGCATCATTTCGCCGGTCGTGCTGGCTGGCGTGTTGCTGGGCATCTATATCTGACGGAGAGGCAATGCCGCGCAAAAAACAGTACCAATGGAAATCCAGCGACGAGGCGGAAGGCTTTGACTTGCCGCCCAGCCGCTCTGAAAAAAAACGCCAGAGCCTTGCCCTGCAAAACATGGGCGAAGAGCTGACGCGCCTTGGCCCGCAGGAAGTCAAAAACCTTGACCTGCCCGCAGACCTCAGGGAAGCGCTGCAACTTTACGCCCGCATAGGCGACCACGAAGGCCGCCGCCGCCAGATGCAGTTTATTGGCCGCGTCATGCGCGAGATTGACCCCGCGCCCATCCGCGCCATGCTGGATGCCCGTCGCGAGGTCTCAGCAGCAGCCACCGCGGCCCTGCATCAGGCAGAGCAGTGGCGCGACCGCCTGCTGAGCGCTGACCAGGGAGAACTTGCGGGCCTGGTGGCAACCCTGCTGACCGCAAGGGCACTGCCAGAGCAGGACGCAGAAGAGCCAGAGGCCACGGGCAAGGCCGCTCTGCCAAGCCAGGATGAACTCATGACCATGACCCTTGCCGCCCGCAAGGAAACTGCGGAGAACACCTCCCCGCAGGCCCGGCGCGCGCTTTTTCGCGCCATCCACGGCATGCTGAAGGCGTAATCCCGGTGATTTTGGCCTTCCAACCCTGTGCTTTTTCATAAAAATAAAAAAATTGCGCAGGAATGCTTGACGATCACCTACGGTTAGGATAGAAGCTTTCTTCGTTGCTACGCCCTTGTAGCTCAGTCGGTAGAGTGCATCCTTGGTAAGGATGAGGTCAGCAGTTCAATCCTGCTCAAGGGCTCCACAAAGAATCAAAGGACTTACGGAGAAATCCGCAAGTCCTTTTTTTTATATCCCCGCCTGCCAGAGATTTCAGACAAAAAAAGCCGCCCCTGCGGACGGCCAAAACCTGTATACATCTGCACATCAGGGAAGCTGCGGCGGTTGCGGCACCAAGGCCCGGTACGGGCCGCGCATGCTGTACACAAAGTTTGCCATGCGCGCATCGCCGCTGATCACGAGCATGAGCAAAAGCTTGGACTGCGCATCCTCGCGCACAATGCCGTAGCCCTTCACGCCCTTCTGCTCAAAAGTAAATTCCCACTGGCCATTGCTGCGAAAAACAGGCGTTGAACCCTGCAAGCGTTTGGCATTGCCCCTGGCGGCCTGCTCGGCCTCGCCAGCATTGGCAGGCCCCACAATAATGAGCGCAGAACTTTTGTGATCCTTCTGCCCCATCACAACCTGCACGGCTTCCTGCACCTTGGTGGGGCCATTCACCACCACCCAGTCCGCGGGCAGATCAAGGCTGTAATATTTTGTTGTCAGGGGCGCGGCCTGCGCCTGCGCTGCAAGCAGAACCGTCAGCACAAGCAGGGGTAAACCCCGCATAACAAGCCGGATAAATTTCTGGGGCATGGCAGTCTCCATTGCATTCCTAGGATGCCGGAGTGTACGGCTCTCCGGCTTGCCTGTCCACACGCCATGCTGCGGATACCTGGGCGGCGGATATCTGCGCGATAAGGACGCGCGCCCTCTTGCCGGAGAAGATTCATACCTGTAGTATGCGCGAGATGAGGATAGTATGCTGAAACTACGAGCACTGCGCGCCCGACTTTACGAAAATCGTTTTGAACTGCTCATGCTCTCGCTGTGGTGCGTGTTCATTCTGAACATCATATTTCCAGAAAACATCTACCGGGGCACGGCGCAGGCAATCTATCTGCCTATCCAGCTGCTTGCTGCTCTTGTACTTTTTGAGTTCAAACCGCGCATTCTGCGGCTTGTCCTGTTTTTCGGCGCACTGCTCATTGTGGGCCGGGCCATGGATCTGTTTTTTATCAAGACCATGAAAGAGGAATTGCTGCTGCTCTATCTGTGTTTTTTCGGCAGCATCATGTTTGAGGTATTCCGGCAGATATCCCACGCGCAGATGTTTACGACCAAAATCGTCTACGCTGCGGTGTGCGGCCTGTTGCTCATTGGCTATTGCGGCTATTTTCTGTTTCTGTCCATCGAGTTCCATCAGCCGGGTTCTTTCAAAGGGCTGGGCGCGGGCGACCAAGCGGCCAACGACCTGTTTTACTTCAGCTACGTGACCATCCTCACCATCGGCTACGGCGATATTACGCCTAAAACCTGGATTGCCAAAAATGCCACAGTGCTTGTGGGTTTTACCGGCTATCTCTATTCCATTGTTGTTATTGCCCTTATCGTGGGCAGGGCCCACCGCACGCCGCGCAGCACCGTTGCCCCCACAAAAAAACCAGCCCCGCTGCCTGCGCGCTCTCCGCAATCATCTTCCGCCAAAAAACCGCCGGAAGCCTGACCTCATCCTGATTCTGCACCAGCTTCACGCCAGAGGTCAGCAGCACACGGCCAGCCTGATTTATGCACGCCTTATGAGGGGCGCTTAGACCACCCGCTCAGGCCTTGCGCTTGAACATCCACACGGCAACGCCCACAGCCACCGCGCTGATGCAGGCAATCTTGCCAAGGCTCACCGCTGCCGCAGCCACGGTGATATCTTTCAGAAAAACCCCCTGCACAATGGTGGTAAAATGCCGCATGGGGTTCAGCTGGCTGGCGTATTGCAAAAATGGCGGCATGTTGATGACGGGCGTAACCGCGCCGGAAATAAGAATACACGGCACCCCTACGGTAAAGGCCCCCAGAAAGGCCTGCTGCTGCGTGGCAGATAACGACGAGACCATCAGCCCCACCCCGCCCGAAGCCATGGCAAAAACCAGCATGGCCACATAGAGCAGCACCAGAGAGCCGGTAAACGGCACCCCGAAACCGAAAATAGATATGAGCAGAAAAATTGTGCCGTGCACCAGCCCCACCAGACAACCCGGCACTAATTTGGCAAGGGCAATCTCCGTAGGGGTGGCCGGAGAAACCAGCAACTGGTCAAAGGTGCCCACCTCGCGCTCCCGCGCTACGGAAAGCCCCGTCACCACCAGCCCCAGCATAAAGCCCAGCATGCCTATAAGGTTGGGCAAAAAGAACCACTGAAATTCCAGATTGGGATTGAACCAGCAGCGCACGCGCACATCCAGCTTGGGCGCTCCGCCTGCGTCAGTTGCAGCGCCGAGCGCCATTTGCCCCCGTGGCGTGGATTCCCCAATGCCGCGCACAATGGTTTCAAGATAATAGGAGGCAATCTGCGCCGCATTGGAGCGCCTGCCGTCAAGTATCACCTGCATCTGCGCTGGCGCACCTGCATCGACCCTGCGGGAAAATTCATCATCAAACACCATGACAAACAGGGCTTTTTGCCGCTCGATAGTCGGGCGAATATCCGCCTCGCCATCCAGAAATGTCACGCTGCGGAAGGTATGCGACCCCTGTAGCCTGCGTACGATCTCGCGGCTCCAGTTGCCGCTGTCATGGTTGAGCACGGCCACATCCACATTGCGCACTTCCATGGTGGCCGCCCAGCCAAACACCACAATCTGCATGAGCGGCGGCACAATAATGAGCATGCGCGAAACCTTGTTGCACAGCAGAACCAGCAGCTCCTTGCGCACAATGGTCGCCATGCGCCGCAGGTTCAGACGGGGCAGCGTTATCCTAACCATCATGCGTCCAGCCTTTTGACAAGGTTGCGGTACACCAGCCCCAGCAATACCGAGGCCAGCAGCCCCATGAACAGCAGGCTGGGGCCAAACACGCCCCACACGTCCCCGGTCAGGAAAATGGTACGTAAACAGGTATTGAAGTAGCTGGCGGGCAAAAGCCGCGTCAGGGCCTGAAGCACGGGCGGCATGCTGTTGATGTCAAACACAAAGCCCGAGAGCAGCAATGCGGGCAAAAAGCCGGAGAACAATCCCGCTTCAGCCGCCACCAATTGCCCGCGCAGTGTTACGGAAATCAGCAGCCCCTGACCCAGCGCGCTCAGCATGAATACGGACGACAAGAGCACAAGTACCCACAAGGAGCCGCGAAACGGCACGGCAAAGAGCGTCACCGCCGCCACCGCGCACAGGGCCATGCTGAACATGCCCATGCAGAAATACGGAATCAGTTTGCCCAGCAGCAGTTGCATGCGGCTTACTGGCGTGGCGAACATGGCCTCCATGGTGCCGCGTTCCCACTCGCGGGCAAATACCAGGGAGGTCAACAGTGTGCCGATAAGCGTCATGATAACGGTTATGGCCCCCGGCACAAGAAACTGCACACTCTTGGCAGCAGGGTTGTACCAGAAGCGCGGCTGAATATTGATGGGCAGCGCTGCTGCAACGCCATCCGGCAAGGCCGTGCGCTGCCAGGCCATAATCAGCCCCTGGCTGTAGTTCTGGATATACTGGGCCGTATTGGGTTCTGAACCGTCCACGAGCACCTGCACGGCCCCGGCACTGCCGCGCTCAAGCTGCTCGTCAAAATCCTGCTGGATCACCAGTATGCCCTGCACCACAGAATCGCGCATCATACGCCCGGCCTCGGCCATGGTTCCCACAGGGCGCGTGGCAAACCACGGGGAGTGGGCAAAATCCGCCGCAAGGCTCAAAGAATGCCGCCCGCCGCTCTGATCCAGCACAGCCACCCGCAGCACGCCCGCATCCAGGGTAATGCCGTAGCCAAAGAGCAGCAGAAAGATGAAAGGCAAAACCCCGGCCACAAGATAGGATGAGGGATCGCGCACGATCTGCTGAAATTCCTTGCCCACCAGGGCAAAAAGCTGTCGTAACCAGATATTGCTTTGCATGTGTGCCGGGCCGTTTGTTGTGGATCGGGCAGCAGAACCTTACGAAAAAAATCTTCTGTCTCGCGGCCTGCTACTGCGGATGCTCCCTGTCGTATCTTTCAATGTTGGCAATAAAGGCTTCTTCCAGCGTGGGGTCTTCCACCTCGGTGCAGGATGCCTTGAGTTCGTCCGGTGTTCCCATGCTGATCATGGCACCGCGGTAGATCAGCGCGATGCGGTCGCAGTATTCTGCCTCTTCCATGAAGTGGGTCGTCACCAGCACAGCGGCCCCGGCTGTGGTCATGGCGGAAATGTGCTTCCAGAAATCCCGGCGGGTGCGCGCGTCCACGCCAGAGGTCGGCTCGTCAAGAAACAGCACGGGCGGCTCGTGCAGGGTGGCGCACAGCAGGGCCAGCCGCTGCTTTTGCCCAAGCGGCAGCGAGCCTGTGCGGCTGCGCAGATAGGGCTGCAATTCAAGCGCCTCGGCCAGCTCGGGCAAAAGGGCGTTGCGCCGTTCCTTGGACAGACCATACAGCTCGGCAAAAATATTGATGTTTTCACGCACGGGAATATCCGGGTACAGCGAAAACTTCTGCGCCATGTAGCCCAGACGCGAGCGGGCCTCGCTGCCCGCGCGCAGCAGATCTACCCCGTCCACGGCGCAACTGCCGGATGTGGGGCGCGAAAGCCCGCAGAGCATGCGGAATGTGGTGGACTTGCCCGCCCCGTTGGGCCCAAGCAGGCCAAAAATTTCACCGGGCCGCACATCAAAGGAGATATCGCGCGCCGCCACAAATGCGCCAAACCGTTTGGTGAGGTTGCGGGCCAAGATGGAAAAAGTCGGGCCGGAATCAGCGGAAGCAAAGGACGAAGCCGCATCTGACGAAGCGGCAGCCGAGGGAGGCGCTCCTGCCGCGCCCTCTGGCGCCAGAGCAATGCTGCCACCGCCACTGCCCTGAGTGCCCGCGTGGTTGCCGCCGTTGTGGGACACATTCAGTTTGCCGTAGGGCGAAGGGCTCTGGTTGATGCCGCCAACGGCGCTCATGTAGGCGTCTTCCAGCCGTGGGGCCACGGCCTCGCCGCCACGGGCCAACACCTCGCGCCGCAGATTGTCAGGGGCATTTGCCGCCAGCACAAGCCGGATGCGGCTGCCCTGAATAAGGGCATCTTCAATGCCCGAGCGCATGGTCCAGAGGGTCAATTCCTTTTTATGCATTCCCGCATCGGCCCGCAGCAGAAAAACCCGCCCTTCGGCCCGCGCGGTGAGTTCCTCCGGCGGCCCGGCAAACAGTACACGCCCGCTGTCCAGCATGATCACGCCGGGGCAGCGCTCGGCCTCGTCCAGATAGGCGGTGGACCACACAACCGTCATGCCTCCCTGGCTCAAATCCTGCACCATGCGCCAGAGTTCACGGCGCGACTGCGGGTCAACGCCCACGCCGGGTTCGTCAAGCAGCAGCAGGCGCGGCGCCCCTAGCAGAGCGCAGGCGATGCCCAGTTTCTGCTTCATGCCGCCAGACAATCTGCCCGCAAGGCGCTCGGTAAAAGGGGCAAGGTTCGTGAATCCCAGCAACTTTTCAAACACGCGGTCGCGTTCTGCCCCTTCAAGCCCGCGCAGGCTGGCATGCAGCCGCATGTTGGCCATGACGGAAATATCTTCATACAGGCCAAAGCGCTGCGGCATGTAGCCAATGCTGTTGGGCTGGCTGCGCATAAGCTCTGCCGGGCTTTGCCCAAAGAGGTTTGCGCGCCCTTCGCTTGGCGGCATAAGACCCGCCATGATGCGCATGAGCGTGGTTTTCCCCGCCGCGTCAGGCCCCACCAGCCCGGTGATGCGCCCGGCGGGGATGACCGCGTTCACGCCGTCCAGAGCGGTGACGGCCTCGCGCCCCTTGCCGAAGCGCATGACCAACCCCTCCAGGCAGACGGCCTGGGCATCGGCGGCGTTGTCGCTCATGGCGCGGGCGTATCCTGCAAAATAATTGTCACGGGCATGCCCTGCCGCATGACGTTTTCCGGATCCTGCGCCTGTACGCGCAGCCGGTAGACCAGAGCCGTGCGCACCTCGCGCGTTTCAACGGTCTTGGGGGTAAATTCCGCCGTGGGCGAAATAAAGCCCACCGTGCCGGGAAAGCTCTTTCCTGGCGCTGCGTCCACCAGAATCTTCACAGGCATGCCGGGTTTGACGCGCCCCAGATTGGGTTCGTCCACATAGGCCCGCAGCCACAGGGGGTCGGCAAGGGTGAGGGTGTACACGGTCTGCCCGGCCTGCACTATGGCCCCGGCCTCGCGGGCGCGGGTCAGCACAATGCCCTTTTGCGGCGCGGCAAGCACTGCGTCGCGCAACTGGATTTCCGCATGATTGAGGGCTGCGGCAGCAGCGGCAACAGCGGCCTTTTGCGCCAGAACTTCCTCTTCCCGGTAGCCGGAAAGCAGCATGTCCAGCTGGTCCTGATTGGAACGCAGCTTGGCGCTGGCCTCGCTGTACTGGGCGCGGGCGTTGTCCAGATCTTTTTGCGAAATAGCGTTGGAAACGCGCATGGCCGCCACGCGGTTCAGGTTGATTTGCGCGTTTTCTGCCAGGGCGGCAGAGCCGCTCACCGCAGCGCGGGCCTGAGCGATTTCTTCCACGCGGTAGCCGCGCTCAAGACGCAACAGGGAGGCCTGCTGCCTTTCAAGTTCTGCGGCGGCCTGATCGCGCTGCTGGGTCAGCAGATCATCGTCAATCCGGGCCAGTGCCTGACCGGGGGCGACGGCATCGCCTTCGTCAACAAGCACTTTTGCAATGCGCCCGTTAACGCGAAAGCTCAGGTCAACCTGCCGTATATCCACATTGCCATACAGCACAAGCTGATCTCCATCATGCCGCAGCCACTTCCACAATAATACAACCAGCAACAGCACAGCCAGCGCCGCGCAAAAAATCAGAATCTTACGGGGAACAGTCATATTCCTCCCAGCTTGCATTCACCGCAAGCAGTACCGCGCCAGATAATTTTATGACGGGGCAGTTGCCCCGCTACCTGGCAGAATAGCTAGAGGAGGGGGGCTTGTCCATGCGGCACAACACATACAATACAATAGTTGATTTCGGCGAGTTTGTGGGGCATGCAAAAGAAGCAGCAAAATGCTGCCAGGAACACGTCTTAAACTATACCGGGGACATCATGACAAACCATTCGCCTGTTTTCAGCATCGCCAGTGTTATGAGGGTTACAGCGATGTTTGCACTCACCTTGATCCTGTACGCCCCGGTCAGCCCCGCCGCGCAACAGCCAAAGGAATTTCCCGATGCCGCTGCGGTAGAAAACATTGCCGCGCAAGGTTTTGTTTATGGCCTGCCCATAGTGATGCACTACGCCGTCACCTACGAATACTCCGTTGACACCAAGTCCCCGCAGTACAAAGCGCCCTTCAACGCCCTGCGCAACGGGGCGCGGGTGTTCACCTACAAGGATACCGTGGTCATCACGCCCAACAGCGACACGCCCTACTCCTTTGCCTGTCTTGACCTCAGGGCCGAACCGGTGGTCATTACCGTGCCGAAGGATACGGACGGGCGGTATTTCAGTGTGCAGCTTGTGGACGCCAATACTTTCAACTTTGGCTACATAGGCAGCAGAACAACGGGCAACGGCGGGGGCAGCTATCTTGTGGCAGGGCCGGAATGGAAGGGCGCAGCACCTGCGGGCATGCGCGTGTTCCGCTCCAACGCGCAGTTTGCCATGGCCCTGTTCCGCACCCAGATGTTCAACCCCGCAGATATTGAAAATGTGCTGAAATTCCAGACAGGCTACGCCGTAAAACCCCTCTCGGCCTTTTTGGGCCAAACGCCGCCCCCGGCGCTTCCCATGCCGCCCTTCCCCAACATCGGGCAGGATTTTGTAAAGCCGGAATTTTTTGATTATCTGGCCTTTGCGCTGCAATTTGCCCCGGCCGGGCCGGAAGAAGTCGCTATCCGCGCCCAGCTTGCCAGTATTGGCGTGATCGCAGGCAAACCCTTTGTATTTGATGCCCTGCCCAAGGATACGCAGGCAGCACTGCTGCGCGGTCTGCAAAAAGGCGCTGGCATGGTCGATGCCTCCATCACAAGGCCGGGGCTTCGCGTGAACGGCTGGAAGATGCGTTCTCCCTTTGGCAACAGGGAGTTCTTTAACGGGGACTGGCTGATGCGGGCGGCCGGGGCCAAGGCGGGCATTTACGGCAATGATGCCGAAGAAGCCGTGTACCCCATGACCAAAACGCTGGCTGACGGCAGCCCTCTTGACGGAAGCAAGCACAAGTACCGCATGACCATTCCCGCCGGGCAATACCCTCCGGCCAAGGCTTTCTGGTCTGTGACCATGTACGACGGCAATACCCAGTTGCTCATAAAAAATCCCATTGACCGCTACCTGATCAATTCGCCCATGCTGCCGGACATGAAAAAAAATCCCGATGGCTCGCTTACCATCCTGATCCAGCGCGATTCCCCTGGCAAAGCGTTCGAAAGCAACTGGCTGCCCGCGCCGGACGGCCCGATCTTTCTTGTAATGCGCCTGTATTGGCCTGAAACCGAAGGGCTCTCCGTGCTGCCGCTGGGCAAGGGAACCTGGCAGCCCCCCAAGGTGGAAATGAACGACTAAGCACGCAGTGCAAAAGGCTCATATGACTTTTCATTTCACAGTGCGCCCTGCAATCTGGGCGGTCTGCGTTGCTGCCATCTGGCTGGCCCTGATGGCAGCAGCGCAGACCGCAAGGGCCGAGAACTACGGCTGGTTTTCACTGGAAGCGCCCCAGGGCTGGCAGGCCGAAGCCCCGTCAACCCTGGCCGGAGCGTGGGTGCTTGCGCTCACCGGGCCGGAAGAGGCCGTCCATGTGCGCATCATGGTGGGCAAAACCGCAGGGCCGCCGGATGCGGCTGACGTGGCAGGATTGCTGCGCGCCGCCGCCGGAGTGCGGGAGCCTCTACGCAGGGCTGATGCCCAGTATGTTTTCAGAGGAAAAGACGCGCTGGGAGTGGACACGGCCTGTATTGTGGGAGCGGATCAACAGGCAGGCGTATACATGGCCGTGCTGTGCAGTGGCGACGTTGACCGGGCAGAAGACCTGCTGGCCGCGCTGCGCGGGGGATCAAACCCCGCAATGCTGCCCCTGCGGCATGCCGTGCGCGGCAGCATTGAACCCCGTTTTCTGCCCGTAGCGCAATAAACGGCACGGGGCAGGCCGGGGTAAAAGACAAAAAATTACTGTTGCAGCACTGGCTTGCGGCTGCGCTGTATGGGCTTGCCCAGCCCCATGCCTTCTGTGGAGCGCAGCACCTCTGCGGCCCTGGCCTCATCGCCGCGCAGCAGCACCAGCACCACATAGAGTTTACCCGAGCGCTCCATCTTTGTACGCATTCCCCGGCCCTCCAGACGCTGACGCAAAGAGTCCACAGCGTCCGCATCCTTGAATGCTCCCACCTGAAATACATAATCGTACATTCCAGAGGTCTGCGGTCTTGCAATGCCGACTTGAGCCGCCTGCTGCCCTGCCGCGCTACCTTGCACACCACCTTGCTGTGCTGGCGCAACCCCGGCCTGAGCCACGCCTGCAGGTTTGGGCTGCACTGGCGTCATGGGCGGCAAGGGTTTGAGCGGGGCATCACCCGTGGCGGCATCGTTACGCAGCACTCTGGCAAAACGCAGTTCCTCGGCGGCCAGCACTTTTTGTTTGGGTTCGCTTGCTCCCGCATCCGCGCTGGAGGCTTGATCGCCGTCCACGGCATGCGGGTCATCGTCCGGCGTGGTCGCGGATGAAGGGGCGCTTGCCGCAGACGAGCCCGACCTGACCGCAGTGGGTTGCGGGTGGGCCTTCCAGTAAGCCCTGCCGCTCATAACCCCGCCAAGGTATGCCAACACCACTGCCGCCACCACCAGAAAGCCTGCCGCCAGCAAGGACGAAGGGCGCAGGCACAGGCATTTTTTATCATTTGCCTGATCGGATGAAGGCTGACGGGTAGCAGGAGGCATGGAATCTCCGGATGTTGGGGTTTGCTGCGATAATCGTGCGCAGGGAGGGACAGAAAGAACGTCGGCGCGGGCAACCATATCAATGCATGGCGCTGGCGTAAAGTACGCCGGTAATCTGCACGACAGATCATTGCAAACACTGCCCTATATAGTCTTTTGCAACCAGAGCTTCCGTGGCCGCTTGCGGGCCTGCCCTGCGCTCTGCTATCATGCTGGCACAAGTTACAAACATGGAGTACGCCATGACCAAGGATGTATGGTTTCTTCGCATATACGCGGCCATCTGTCTTGTGCTGGCCGGAGCGATCATTGCTGGCGCGGCCTCTGCCGCCCATATAGCAAAACCCGGCCCTGAACCGCAAATCCTCACCATCATCAACGCCACAGGCGAGGATATTCTGAGCATGGGCTTTCAGACTGGCCGCAGTATGCATTTTGTGCGGTTCGACATGCCTCCCGCCGGGCGGGACGACATTGAAAACCCCGGCGCGGTCACCAACCTGCGCGTGGACACAGGCCTTGCCCTGTGGATTTTCAAAGATGTGCCGCTGGCCAAGGCGCAAAGCGTGACCCTGCGCATGAGCGAAAAACCCGTGCTGGAACTCGCCATTTCCAAGGGAGAACAGCAACGCCTGACCGGCGAAGCGCAAAGCCTGCTGCCGGGGCCGGATGCTGGCCCGGTCTGCGCGCTTGACCGTTTTCGCCCCGGTATGCCCATGAAGGACGTTTGCACTCTGCTGAGCGCCACGCCGCAACGTGACGACAACGATGCCGTGCTTGCCAGCCTTGGCTTTGCGGGTATGGTCTGGGCCGCGCGGCTCGAGCCTGCCCAGCGCGGGGAAAAGCCTTCAAGCAAGACTCCCCTTGTGCTTGACCACATGGAACTGCGCCGCAAGCTGGATCAGGAAACCCTGGACAAACTGCTGAGCGCCCTTTACGAGCAAAAATACAGCCCATGGCAGGCTGAATTGCCGGGGCTGGATATCAACTTTACCCAAATGCCGTCCATGGATCTGAACAAGCAAAAGGACATGCTGCGGCAGGTGCTTGAGTATTTCATGTCTGCCAGCAAGGGCGAAGCCACCATCATGCTCGCTCCCACAGAAATGCTGCCCAAGCTTGCGGATGCCGATGCCCCGAGCAGCGATGTGCAGCTGTTCACCATCACCCTGCGCCCGGCTTCAAAAAATCTTGTGGTGGATGTTGCCGCCTATCAGGAAAGCGAAGAATCAAGATAAATTACCGATAGAATATTCCAGAGCCTGTCAGCGGACGGTCTGAACGTAAAAAGGCATCCTCAGCCAAGAGCCGGGGATGCCTTTTTGAATTTTCTGTGTCAGGCCGGGGCTGTTTAAAGCCTGCCTTCCTTCTTGGCGGCGCGCATGTTCCGCAGCCAGTTGTACCAGCCTTCAAGGCCATCGCCTTTGCGGCAGGAAACCTCAAAGATATCCAGATCTTTATTGAGCTTTGTGGCAAAATTGCGGGCGCGCGCAAGGTCAAAATCCACGTAGGGCAGCAGGTCGACCTTGTTGAGCACCATTGCCTTGGCAAGGTTGAACAGCAGGGGGTACTTTTCCGGCTTGTCGTCACCTTCGGCAACGCTCAACAGGGCGACCTTGGCGTCTTCGCCGCAATCAAATTCCACAGGGCACACAAGGTTGCCCACGTTTTCAATAAAAAGGATATCCACGCCGGTGAGGTCAAGGCTTTCCAGCGAGGTAAGGATCATGTTGCTGTCGAGGTGACAGCCGCCGTCTGTATTGATCTGCACGGCCTGCGCGCCTGTGGCGGCAACGCGGCGGGCATCGTTATCTGTCTGGAGGTCGCCTTCCACCACCGCCATGCGGAATTCTCCGGCCAGATCGCTCAGGGTGCGTTCCAGCAGGGTGGTTTTACCCGCGCCAGGCGAGCTGATGAGATTCAGCGACAATATTCCCTTTTCGGTAAGCAGCCGACGCACGTTATCGGCCATTTTTTCGTTGGCTTCCAATACATTGCGAACCACAGGAATTTGCATTCAATTCTCCTTGCTTGCCGTCGGTACGGCGTGGTCATGAGCCAGAAAGATAAGAAAAGGCAAAGACGGCAGTGAAAGGAGCAAACCGGCCCCCTGGAGAGCCAGAGGGCAAAAGGGTTAGCTGGCTTCCAGACGGTTGAGATAGAGTTCCCTGCCCTGCTCAACCACATGTCCGAACTGCTCGCCGCAATCGGGACACGGCAGCCAGAGAGCATCCTGCCCCTCCCCGCCAAAAACTTTACCGCATGCGGAGCAGCGCAGCCGTAGCGGAAGCTCGGTAAGCTCCAGGCGCGCGCCTTCGTGCGGGGTACCCTGCACCATGACTTCAAAGCAGAATTGCAGCGACTCGGGCACAACACCAGAAAGCGAACCGTACGTGACGTTCACAACTTCCAGACGAGTGCAGCCCTGACGGGCTATTTCATCCTCAGCCATCTGCAACAGGCTTTGTGCTATGGACATTTCGTGCATGGGGTTATGCTAGCCCAAAGACCCGGCCCCGTAAAGGCCAGAAGCGAATCTTGCTATTCGACGCAAATAATGTACATTTTGCACATGCGTCGCTCAAAATTTTCTGGCGTCTTCTCATTCTCTGCCGACTGGACAGAGAGCCGCAGCAAAACGCACTACTTCGTCTGGGAGCTTCCAGACGGAGCCTTTGCGGTGCAGGAACTCAACGCCGCGTTCCAGCCTGTGACAGAAGTGGAGCGCATAAACGCAAAAACCTTTTCCCAGTCATTCAAGGCAGAGCATAATATTTTGGCTATGCCGGTGATTACGCCGGATCTCAGCCATTTTGAATCTGCCCCGCCCGCGCCAGCCCCCCAACAACCGGATGCTGCGGCAGCACAACCTGCCCGCAAGGCTGGAGCACCCAAAGCCAAAGCTGGGAGTACGCCGCTCCAGACGCTTTCAAAGGCCAAACTGCCCGAATCGGTGGAAGTGGCCCCCGAGCTGCCCGACATGGGGCTTATTCCCTTTCCTTCCCGTACCGCCACCGGCGTCACCGCTGTTCACTATGACGAAGGCCCAGCGCCAGCTGCCGCTGCCGCGCCCAAGAGGGCCTACGACCTTGAAGCCGCCCGCAAGGCCAAGATGGTGGAGTCAAAGCTGCGGGAGACTTTTCGCCAGACATTGCTGCGCCTCAAACGCCCGCGCGAGCGCAAGGCAGCACTGCTTGCCCTTGAGCAGTTGGCGCAGACCAAGGACGGCATCATACCCGCCCACAAGCATATGTTCCGTGATTTTGGCGTACGTCTGCGCCAGAATTCCCAGCCCGACCTCGCCCTGCTTTTTTCACGCAAGGCAGTGGAACTGGCCCCCGAGGACGATCACGCCCACTTCAACCTGGCGCGCATTCTCTGTTCGCTTGGCCTGTATGACGAAGCCGCCACCCACATCGGCACGGCTTTGAGCATGTCCAGCGGAGAGCCTCTCTACTTCAAGCTGTTGGAACACATCCGCGAACTCAAACGGACGCGCAGCGCTGGCAAGCCCACGCCCCAGCGCTGAGCCGCTGTTCCAACCCAAGTCATTGGCAGGAGCCTTTTGGCATGAACAAAGTAATTCTCGGTCTTCTTGTGGCAGTGTGTGTTCTGGGCATGGCGCTTATCATGCTCAATGAACGCATGCGCAAGCCTGAACCAGCAAACCCCGCAGGCATTATCGCGCCTGTCACCTCCCCGGATGCGGCCCCGCCCGCCGATGCTGGCAACCAGTCCGCCACGTCTCCTTCCCTGCATCTGCCCCCGCAGACCCCGAGCGGCATTCCTGATCTCAACGCCAGCGGCGAAGCCCCGGCCCGCGCGCCCATCCCCAGCCTGAAGCCGGAGGAAAAGAGCGCCCCGACAAGCAATGTAGCCGCTGCCGAACCCCAGCCAGCCGTTGCCAAACCAGTGGTGCAGCCCAAGCCTGTGACCCCTGTCACGGAAAAAACAGCACCAGCGGCAGAACCCGCGAAGGAGAAAGCCGCCAAGGCCGCGCCGCAGCACAAGAACATCACCAAGTTTGTGGTTCTTGCGCGCGACAAGGGCGCAACAGTGCGCCTCGTGGGTGCTGCGCCCATTGTCTACAAAAATATGCAACTCAGCGGCCCTGAACGTCTGGTTATTGACCTGGACGGCAAGTGGCAGGTCAAGGCGCCCGGCGTACCCAAGAACCCTGCGGTGACCAACGTGCGCATTGGCAAGAGCGATGACAAAACACGCATTGTCATTGACCTGACGGGCAAGATTCAGCCCAAGTTCACGCTTTCAAAAGATGGTCACACCCTGGACATCCGCCTGGATCATTAGGGCATGACCGGGTGGCCCACGCCGCCCCGACACCATCATTTGCAAACAGAAAAGTCGGCTGTTGTTCAACAACAGCCGACTTTTTATTTCCATCCCCTGTCAGGCGTACTAGCAAACGACAGGCCAACGGCAGGCGCAGGGCCTCAGCTTTCCATTTCCTTGCCGCGCGCGTTGGCGGCCAGCACGGATTCCACCAGCAGACCTGCAAGGCCTGCGCGGTCAAGCACGTTCACGCCCGCGATGGTCACTCCGCCGGGGGAGCAGACATCGTCACGCAACTGCATGATGGGCGAGGTGCTCTGCTCGGCCATTTTGGCGCATCCGCCAAAAAGGGCCGTGACCATCTCGCGCGATTCCTTGTGCTGAAAACCAAGTGTAACGCCAGCCTGCACCAGCCCCTGCATCATGGCAAACACATAGGCAGGCCCTGCTCCGATAAGAGCTGTGAACGCTGTGAACTTGCTTTCCGGCAGTTCCACGCACACGCCCAACGCGCCGAACAAAGCCTGAATGTCGGCCTTGCTGGTTTCGGGCAGATCAGGATCGTCAAAGCAGAGGGCGAACACGCCCATACCCACAAGGGCCGGGGTATTGGGCATGCAGCGCACCACTGGGCAACGCCCTTCAACCGCCTCGGTGAGGCGCTGGAGGCTCACGCCCGCAGCAACGGAAACCAGGGTTTTCCCGGCTGTCAGCCCTGGGCGCATCTGCGCAAGCACCTCTGCCGCCTGATAGGGTTTAACGCCCAGCACCAGCACGTCGGCGGCCTGCGCCACAGCCCGGGGGCTTTCCATCACGCGCACGCCAAGCTCTTCAAGCGGGCGCATGCGTGCAGCGGTTCTGTTGAAACCGCACAGTTCGTAGCCGCCCTTGCGGGCAAGCCCGGCCATGATGGCCCCGCCCATGTTGCCGCATCCGACACAGCCGATTTTGAGCGCCATAATATTACTCCGTGATTTCCAGTCCGCTGAAGAAGTAGCCTATTTCAAAAGCCGCGGTTTCAGCGGCGTCCGAGCCGTGAACAGCATTGGCTTCCAGGCTTTGGCCATACTTGTGACGCAGGGTGCCGGGCTCTGCCTGAGCCGGATTGGTGGCCCCCATGAGGGCGCGCCAGCGGGGCACCGCGTCTTCGCCGCGCAATACAACGCAAACCACCGGGCCGGAAGACATGTAGTCGGTCAGGCTGTCAAAAAAGGGGCGCTCGCTGTGGACGGCATAAAAGCCCGCAGCCTGGGCCTTGGAAAGGCGCAAACGCTTGAGAGCCACTATTTTGAGGCCGGAAGCTTCCATGGCAGCCAGAATTTCCCCGGTCAGATTGCGCGAAACTGCGTCAGGCTTGATAATGGCGAAAGTGGATTGCATGCTTACTCCTTTTCCATGTTGTTGTTAGCAGGATACGAACGCGCCGCAACGGCGGCTCCATCCTGGGCCAGTTTCCAGAGTATGCGCCGCAAGGGCACCACCGCCACGCCGTCCTTGTCCTGCCAGTCGCGCAGAGCGCGCAGGGTTTCAGGATAAGGATGGCCAATGGCCACAGCCATGCCTTGAGCACGGGCGCGGGCTGCCGCCGCGTCCAGCGCAGACAGAATGGCCGCAGTGTCGCGGCGCGTATCCAGAAAAACATCGCGTGCAAGGCTGACCAGCCCCGCTTCTCTGGCTGCAAGTGCCAGATGGGGGTCTGGGCGCGTCACACTGTCGAGCACGGCGAGCCCTCGCCCGCCAAGCATACTGCACAGTGCTCTGCACAACGAAATATCACCAGTAAAAGCTGACCCCATGTGGTTGTTGAGGCCAACAACCGAGGGTAAAATCCGCAGATTTTCCTCAAGCACCGTCTGCAGCTCCTGCGCGCTCATACTGGTGAGCAGCGCTCCGGGGCCAGGGTCCGGCCTGCCATGCATGGCCCGTGGCAGGGCCTCCATGGGCTGGTGCAAGAGGCAATCAAGCCGCCGGGATGCCGCAATCACGGCGGTTTCCTGCGCATGAGGCGACCTGGGCCAGATGGCCAGAGTCACCGGGAATGGCAGCGAGGAAAGAGCTTCTGCGGATTCGAGCTTCTGGCCCATGTCATCAATGACAATAGCCAGGGTCTCCGGCGGCAGAGGTTGTGCCAAATCTGAAAGCTGCCCCTCCCGACCAGGGAAGTTAACAACATAGTATACCAGATGATTGAGTAGGACTTCAAGGGTTCCTTGTGGCGTCCAGCGCACCTCGGCGCGCACTCCTGCCCTTTCCAGAACAGGATTTTGATCGCGCAGCCCCTGAAGCAGAGCCAGCCCAAGACGCAGCGGCGCGCATGGGCCGCTGACGATGAACTGCCGCAGATCCGCCGTGCCTGCAGATGTAGCGGCATATGCCGCCTGCCCGGCGGAAGTGGTGGAAATGGGAGGAATGGTTGCCCCGGAGGGCAATTGCGAAGTTTCGACAGGCAAATTTTCTTGCAAAGGAAGCTGCTGCCACTGCGCCTGAGGCAAGGCCAGCGGGAGCGTGCGCGCAAGCAGCGCGTCCACACATTCCAGAGCCAGCGCCCTGTCAAAACCCGGCCCACTGGCATGTGCACCTGCGGATTTGTGGGCAACAGCAAAGGGCAAAGCCGCGCCTGACGCAGTCGACTGCTTCTGGGCCGGGGCTTCCAGTTGCCAATAAACCCAGCAGGATATGGCCAAGCTACATAAAAGCCACAGCAAGCCGCCCACGGCAAGCTGTGCAGACGCAGACAGCCCCCCGGCGAACCGCAAGGGCCCGGCCAGAAGGCTGTCTGATAACTTTGTGTCGCGCAAAGGCAACACCCTGTTTATTCCTGCCCGCCCGCCTTACGCGGTTACGGGGTTAATTCCTGATTTCCCGCATCTTGGGGAGGCTCTTGACCATTTGCAGGGCCATGCGCAACTGGTTGTCGCGCGCGAGCTGTTCGGCGGCATCTTCCTTGCCGTTCTTGGCCTTGGAAGATTTTTTGTCCTTGCCGTTTTCAATATGACGGTTCAGATCCTGCTCGCGCACCATAAGACGGGAGTTATCCTTGTCGTCCGTGCGGGGGGCTTCAAACGGCACTTCCACATCAGGCACAACGCCTTCGGCCTGAATGGAGCTGCCGTTGGGCGTGTAGTACAGGGCAACCGTAAGTTTGAGGCCGGAGCCGTCAGAGAGCGGAATAATATTCTGCACTGATCCCTTGCCGAAAGAACGTTCGCCCACAGTGAGGGCGCGCTTCTGGTCGCGCAGAGCGCCAGCCACGATTTCAGAGGCGGAGGCGGAACCAGCGTTGATCAGCACAACCATGGGGGCGTGGATATCGTCGCCCTGCTTTTTGGCTTCGTACACGCGGTCGGTATTGTCGCGCCGTCCCTTGATGGAAACGATGACGCCCTTGTCGAGGAACGTGTCAGAAACACTTACAGCCTGATCAAGCAGCCCGCCGGGGTTGTTGCGCAGATCAAGCACAATGCCCTTGATGCCGCCGGAATTCTTGGTTTCCTTTTCTGCCGCCTTAAGGGCGTCGCGCAGCTCTTCTGTGGTGCGCTCAGAAAAACGCGTGAGGCGAATCCAGTAATACCCGTCCTCGAGCTTCTTGGACTTCACGCTGATAAGCGGAATGGCATCGCGCACAAGGCGGACAGTCTGCGGGGCCTTGGCATCGCTGTGCAGGATGGCAAGCTCCACCTCCGAGCCCTTGGGGCCACGGATGCGGGAAACAACTTCCTGCAACGAGAGTTCCTGTGCGGGCTGCCCGTTGATGGACAGAATAATATCGCCAGATTTGAGCCCGGCCCGGTAGGCGGGGGTGTCCTCAATGGGAGTCACCACCGTAACCTGACCGTTCTCCATGGAAATTTCTATGCCAATACCAAAGAATTCGCCGGAAGTGGTCTCCTGCATTTCTTTGTATTCTTCGGCGTTCATAAAGGTGGAGTGCGGGTCAAGGCCCTGAAGCATGCCTTTGACTGCGCCATTGATAAGGTCGCCCTGCGTCACATCACGCACGTAATAACGCTCCACCAGATCAAGAACCTGGCTGAAGCGCTTGAGCGCATCAAACTTACTGGGGGCTTCCTTGGACGTTTCCTTTTTTTCGGCGCACTGGGGAGTGCCCGGCAGGGCGACCATGCCGCCCACAGCAAGCAGAAGCACAAGAAGGCTAAGACGGACAAGAAGACGCATAACAACGATCTCCACGCGGACGTAATGAACGAAGACAGCGCCGCAAGCCCAAAAAGCCGCAACGCAGGGGGTGCTGCAACGCCAGCCAATGGAGGGGCCGCGCACCAGCCGGATAGTGCCCCTTTTCGAGCTAAATTGCAAATCAAAAAGGCGCGTTTTGCGCCTTGCAGGCCACTCCGCAAAGGTGCGGACGCTCACATTTCCGCAAGCGCCGAAACACTGCCCCACTCTCCATGCAACATGCGCCGGAGAAACTGCTGCATCAACATATCAGTTTGCTCCGGCGCATATCGAGCGCATCGAGACATGCCAGACCTTCAGGCAGAACGGCTATTGCCAGCCTGCGTCAAGCCCGTTTATGCGAATTTTATCCGCAATGTGCCGCCATGCGCCGCAAAGGCAGAGCTAGTCTTCAACCTTGAAGAAAGCAGCCGCGCCGCCGCCGCACACAGGACATGCATCGCAGGGGCCTTCGTGGGTATAGCCGCAAACCTTGCACACGTAATAATCGGTGGCGGGCAGAGCGGCGGGATTTTCCAGAGCCTTTTTGTAGAGCTTGGCGTGAATTTCTTCCACCTGATTGGCAAAGTCAAAATACTTGGCAACTGCGCTCTGGCCTTCGGCCTGGGCCTGCTTGATCATGTCGGGATACATGGTGGTGAATTCATAGGTTTCACCTTCGATGGCCGACTTGAGGTTGGCCATGGTGTTGCCGATTTTGCCAGCATTCTTGAGGTGGGCATGAGCGTGAACGGTTTCAGCAGCCGCAGCAGCGCGGAACAGCTTGGCAACCTGATGCATGCCTTCCTTGTCGGCAGCGACAGCAAAGGCAAGGTACTTGCGGTTGGCCTGGGATTCGCCGGCAAAGGCCGCCATCAAATTTTCTTGTGTGGTGCTCATTGGTATTCTCCTCAATGAAGTTGGTATTTTTATCAGGAACAATTCCTAATTAAAGAATTCTTGCTGCCTTGTAAAGCAGTTTTTTACAAAAAATTATTTTTACAGGCCCGCCCTTTAGCCCTTGATACCGTTGCGCAGAACGCTGTGACAAGCTAAAAGGAACCTATGAACGCCCAAGAAATCATATCCCATTTCGGCATGCGGCCCCACCCCGAAGGGGGGTTCTATCACCGCACATACGAAGCTCCGCAAATTCTTACGGCGGATGAAATGCCCTGTGGTTTTATAGGGCCAAGACCCGTATCTACAGCCATTCTTTTTCTGCTTGAGCAGGGGCAATATTCGCGTTTGCACCGCATCCGGCAGGATGAACTGTGGCATTTCCACCTTGGCGGCCCCTTGCGCCTGGCCTGTATTGATACCCACGGGCAACCGCGCGAAGTGATTCTTGGCCCGAATATTATGGCGGGGCAACACGTGCAGTTTACCATTCCCGGCGGCTGCTGGTTTGGCGCAACGCCTGCGCCAGGCAGCGAGTTTGCGCTTGTGGGCTGCACGGTTTCACCGGGCTTTGACATGGAAGACCTGCGCCTCGGTCAGCCGGAAGAGCTGACCCTGCGCTACCCCAATGCAAAAGACTGCATACGCGAATTCTGCCCACCTCTGAACGACGCCCAGCGCGCCGCCTGTAGAAGATGCGGTGACGACGAATGACGCGCTATGCCGTGCCTGATGTTGCGCCCCAACACCCGCACAGCACAGAAATCGTTATCCGCCGCAGCCGCTTTCTGGCCCAGTGCGCCCATACGCCGGATGCGGCAACAGCGCGGGCCTTTGTGGAACAGGTACGCCGCCAGCACGCCGATGCAACGCATAACTGCTGGGCATATGCCGCTGGCGCGCCGGGGAACACGGCGCAGATCGGCTCGTCTGACGATGGAGAACCTCACGGCACAGCTGGCAGGCCCATGCTGCAAATTGTGCTGCACAGCGGCATCGGCGAATTGTGCGTAGTGGTGAGCCGCTGGTTTGGCGGCGTCAAGCTTGGCACCGGCGGCCTTGTGCGGGCCTATCAGGACAGTGTACGCGAAAATCTGGCCGACCTGCCCGTGAGGCAGCGAGTGCCGGAAACCAGTTTGCAGCTTACGGTTGCCTACGCACACCTTGATGCCCTGCGCCGCATGTTGCCAACCTACGAAGCCCGCCTTGAAAGTGAAGACTATCAGGCTGAGGCCAGATTGCAACTGCGATTGCCCGCCGAACACGTGGAGGCCTTTCAGGTTGCGCTGGCGGGCGTGAGCAATGGCGCGGCCCTGTGCAGTGAGCTTACGGACGGCGACACCGCCTGAGACAAAATTTATGTGCGTTCAAAGCCCATCGACATATGCCGGTGGGCTTTTTGTTTTGCAGTGCTGACTTTGAACAATACTCGGCCCCCAGAAAAACAGTCAGGGCCGCCGGATTTCTCCAGCGGCCCTGACGGATATTCATTGCACGGGGTGCGAGTTAGACGCCCTTGGCCTTAAGCTCTTCAAGAAAGCCTTCCGGCACTTCAAAACCCAGAGCCTGCGCCTTTTTGGCGGATTCTGCGGCATCGGCGTACTGTTCCATTTCAAACTGCGCCAACGCCAGATTGTTCCAGGCCGGGGCAAAACCGGGCTGCAGCTTGATCACTTCCTTGCAGGCCGTTTCGCAAGCCGCAAAGTCGCCCTTCATATAATAGGCGGTGGAAAGCGCATTCCGGGCCTGCACAAAATTGGGATCCCACTTGAGGGCCTTGTTCAGGGCCGTGATGGCCTTGTCGGGCTCGCCGCGTTGCAGGTGCACAAAGGCAATGTTGCCCCACGGCACCGGGAATTTGGCGCGGCAGTTGGCGGCTTCCTCATTATAGCGCAGGCAGCCGTCGAGATCGCCGCGTTCAAGGCAAATGCCGCCAAGCTGCACGTAGGCTTCCGCCAGATGCGGCGAATTGCGCACCGCGTTCAGCAGGGCTTCTTCAGCAGCCACAAAGTCGCGCTTGGTCAGCAGGGCCAGACCAAGATTGTAGTAATGGGTAGCGCACTGCTCGTTCTGGGCGATTTCCGCCTTCAGATCGGCAATGTATTCATCCAGGTCATCGTAGCGAGCTTTCATGCTATGTGCCCCTCTTTTTTCAAAAGATCATAGTACCATCGGCAAAAATCAAAAATGCCCATGTACTTTTCGTCCTTATTGACCACGCCGAGGGCGCATTCGGTAGCGCCCTTGCTGTAGGCCTTGCCATACGGCCCTTTTTGGGCCGCGTCTTTCAGAAATTCGTTGACCAGCTGCTGCGTGGTGCGCTTGGACACATCTGTCCGCATATCAAGCGGCTCATTGGGCTTCTGGAAAGGATCCCAGTTTTCATAGCCGATGCGGTCCACAAATTTACGACGGCGCGGATTCATGCGCTCATAAATTTCGCGCTTGAGACCTTCCTGCTCATCCGTAAGCTGCTGCGGCGTTCCATCGCGAAAGACGGTGGCGGGAATGCTGCCGTACATTTCAAACTCCTTTCACGCCCGATCAGGCCTCTTCTTTCTTGGCCGGGCCAATACCCAGATAGGCCTCATCGTAGCGGGTTAGCAGAGCCATGGACAAAGGCACATACACGTCGTGCAGTTCTTTAAAGCGGCTCTGCACTGTTGTGGCCACATCCCTGCTCAGGTCTTCAAGCCTGTTCTGGATCTTGTCCATATGGATGGTGGGGTATGGCTTGCCCTTTTCAAAGGCGGAAAAACCGCACACATGCCCCTGCCCGGCAATGGCCGTGGGCACGCCGTACACGCGGCAGGTAATGGGCCGGGCGTGGTACAGCAGGCATTGGTTATTATCATCCAGCAGAGGGCAGCGCAGCTTGATCTGAGCAGCGCGTTCCATGATGGCCTCGGGGCTTTCGCCGTCTTTTTCCGCCCGGTACAGCTCGCGCTTGATGCGCGTGGCGCGGCGGTCCAGATCAGAAGCGCGCTCAAGAATGGCGGAGCGCTGCGGCCCGTAACCAAAGGCGGCCTCAAATGCCTTGTTGATGTACATGGCTTCAACAAGGGAAAGATCAAAAAGCGCGTGGCAACAATCGCTACAGCCTTCCTTGCAGACTACGCACTGGGGAAAGGCCCCGCGCACCCTGCCGAAAAGGTCGTCAACTTCGGCCCGCAATGTTTCATAGCGGGTAAAAATAGAGCTCAGATCAGGGATCATGGTTATCCTGCGGTAGTGCGGAAGACATGAGGGAGAACAGGCGATTTCACACAGAAATCGCCCTGGCGGCTGCGTGAGCAGACGTCCGCCACAGAGGCGTGAGCGCGGTTTGTATGCGCTGATAAGCGCCTTAGCGGGCGTCTTGAAACTTTAAGAATGCACATTCTCAAAGTCAGGATGCTCTGGCGTCAAAGCGGCCTGTGCCTTATGAAAATGCCGCCTGGCGCGTGCGCGCCGGGCGGCACAATGAAAACTCGGCAGAATCAGCAAGGGAATGCCGCTTGGGCACCCCTGCAATTCCTAGTTTTCTTCAACGGTGATAGCGCTGACTTCGCAAACTTCCACACAGGATTCGCAGCCCAGGCATTCTTCGGCGTTCACGGCTTCGGACTTGCCGTCCTTGATTTCGTAAACTTCAACGGGGCACACGTCCACGCATTCGCCACAGCCCACGCACTTGTCAACGTCAACATTAACATTATAACCCATGGTGTCCTCCAAATTTGCATTGACTTGCTTGATTTTTCAAGCGGCTAAATTCCGCTTGTGCAATGGATAGCTTTAGGCATCCACCCTGTCAAGTGTCGGCTGGAAAATAGCCAACCGTGCAACAACTACAGGAATATCAAGCCCCGCTCCAGTGCAGGCGGAAAAGTTTTTTAAAAAATATTTTGCCTCAACAACTGGTTACAAAACGCCTATGAGCCTTATGGCACAAGACGCGCGTAATAGCCTTTGCCGTTGCGCACAACCTGCAACAAAATCTGCCCGGACATGCGCTCTCTTCTGAAAGCCTGTAAAAAATCTTCCATGGTTCTGGTTTCGGCAGCGCCCACCGCTGTTATGTGGTCGCCCTGACGCAAAAAAGATGCCGGGCCGTCTGCCCTGGCCTGCCGCACCACCACGCCCTGCGCAGTTTGCGCTGCGCTGAATCCCCAGCGACGCTCCAGCAGGGCGCGGGCCTCCACATCGCCAAAGGGTTCGGGGGTAGCCTCGATCTTCAACTGCCCGCCCTCACGCAGCAGTTGCAGCCGCAAGGGGGTTCCGGCTGTCTGGTTGCGCAAAATATCCAGATAATCGCGCCTGTCGCGCACAGGTGAAGAATTTATGGTTTCAAGTATGTCACCGGGCGCTATGCCCACCTTGGCAGCGGGAGAACCGGGAAACACCGCCGTAACCAGCACGCCGCCGGCATCTTTGAGGCCCAGGGCCATGGCCGTTTGCCCGTCCACATCCTGCAAATCAAGGCCCAGCCAGAGCGGGGCCACGCGGCCTGCGCTCATGAGGTCGTGCATGACGCGGCGGGCCTTGTTGATGGGGATTGCAAAACCGATGCCCTCGGCGCGTGCATCCACGGCCGTATTGATGCCTATGAGCACCCCCTCGATGTTCAGCAGCGGGCCGCCGCTGTTGCCGGGGTTAATGGCCGCGTCAGTCTGCACAAGGTCGGTGAACGCGCCGTCCTTGTTGCGGATAGTGCGCCCAAGGGCAGAAACCACGCCCGTGGTGACGGTATGGTTGAAACCAAAGGGATTGCCGATGGCGATGACGGTCTCGCCCGGCATGATGTCGCCTGAATCGCCGAGCTTTACGGCAGGCAGCTTTGACGCTCCCTTGATCTGGAGCACGGCAATGTCAAAATCCGGGTCAGCCCCTTTGACGGCGGCGGGAAATTCCCTGCCGTCCAGCAGATGCACCATGACTTCGTCCCCACCCGCGATAACATGCGCGTTGGTGAGCACAAGGCCTTTTTCTCCGTCTACAATGACGCCAGAACCAAGGCTGACGCGCTTTTGCCGCACTTTACGCCCGCCGGGCATATCAAAACCCGGCAAGCCGGGAAAGCCCGGTCCGAAAAACTGCTCAAGGGGCGAAAGCCGCTGCCCTTCAACAATATGTGTGCTCGTTATGTTCACAACCGCCGGGGCAACTGCCTGCACGGCGCGCACCACAGGGGTCATGCGGGGGCTGTCCGCCGCCACGGCCCCAGCCCGAGAAGGTGTGCACAGCAGCAGCGCCGCTGCCAGCATCAAAAAAAACAGGCGCAGGGCAAAACTTCCCTCAACTGCCGCCTCTTCTACCCGTCTGCGGCGCGAACTCCCACGGCAAGGCAGATTTTTTTGTATATAGATGGGTCTGATTTTCATATAAATTCCTTACCTCGTCGCTAACATAAGCACGTTGACGCGATCGTAAAGGCCCCCAAATGGATTTACTCCGCACAGCGGCGAGCCGTCCCGTCTTGCGCACGCCCCTTGTTAAGGATAAATAAGCGGCATGAAAACCACTCAATCCGACCTGTTGGAATTGATTTTGCCCGGCCTGCGCATTGCGCCCCTTCTTCAGAAAGACCTGGACGATGCCCAGGCTCATCTGGATGACCTCACCAAACCGCAGGGCAGCCTTGGCCGCCTCGAAGACCTCGCCCAGAGGCTCTACGCCATGAGCGGCGGGCAAGCGCCCATCAGCGTCAGCCCTGCCATCATGCTTACTGTTGCTGGCGACCACGGCGTTGCCGATCAGGGCGTTTCGCCTTTTCCCAAGGCCGTGACGCGCCAGATGGTGCAAAACTTTTTCAACAACGGCGCGGCGGTCAATGTTCTGTGCAAGACCTCGGGCATGGATCTGCGCGTGGTGGACGCAGGCTGCGATGGCGGCCCCTATGAGCCGCACTCCATCCTCATTGAGCGCCGTCTGGGCGACGGCACCGCAGATATGAGCCAGGGCCCGGCCATGAGCCGCGAAACATGCCTCAAGGGGCTGCGCATGGGCGTGGAACTGGCGCACCAGCTTGCGAATAATGGCTACCGCTGCCTCGGCGTGGGCGAAATGGGCATTGCCAACAGCACGGCAGGCACGGCCCTGTACTGCGCCTTGCTGCACTTTGACCCCGAGCAGATGACCGGCCCCGGCGCTGGCGCGGACCCCGACATGGTGCGCCACAAGACCGAAATCGTGCGCCGCGCGCTGGCAGTCAATGCTTCCATGCTGGAAGGCGACGACCCCATCAATATTCTGGCCGCCTTGGGCGGATTTGAAATTGTTCTCATGGCCGGGCTGATGCTTGGCGCAGCCTCGTGCCGCCTGCCCGTGCTGGTTGACGGCTTTATATGCAGCGCGGCCTATGTGGCGGGCCTGCACATCTGCCCCCAGCTTGCCGACTACGCCGTGCTTTCCCACGCCTCGGCAGAGCCGGGCCACGTACGCGCGCTCTCCAAGCTGACCGGCGGCGAAACCCGCAACAATCCGCTGCTGCACCTGAGCATGCGCCTTGGCGAAGGAACGGGCGGCGCTGTGGCCTATAACCTGCTGCGTTGCGCTGCCTCCGTGTACAACGACATGGCGACTTTCAGCTCCGCAGGCGTGACGGGCAAAACATGCTGAATCAGCTTGCGCCGGACCAGTCTTCCGCATCCGCCCTGCTGCGGCTGGAGGATGTCTCACGGGTGTTTGACATCCGGCGAGGGCTGTTCGGCGAAAGGCGCTCTTTGGTTGCCGTAGACGGCGTTAGCCTGAGCCTCGCCAAGGGCGCAAGCCTTGGTCTGGTGGGCGAATCCGGCTGCGGCAAATCCACCCTCGGGCGTCTGGCCTGCGGGTTGCTGGCCCCTTCTCAGGGGCAGGTGCTGCTTGATGGCCGCTTCCTGCCCCCCGCCGGGGCGGACAGTTGGGCCGCCGGGCGCATCCAGATGATTTTTCAGGATCCTTTTTCGTCCCTCAATCCCCGGCTCACTGTGGGCAATTCTGTGGCGGAGCCGCTGGCGGCGCGCGGCGTCTCCCGCGAGGAACGCCATGCACAGGCCGAGGCCATGCTGGCTACCGTGGGGCTTGAAGGCACGGGCCGCCGCTATCCGCACGAGTTTTCCGGGGGGCAGCGACAGCGCATTGCCGTGGCGCGGGCGCTCATCACCCGGCCAGATGTGGTTGTGTGCGACGAACCTGTTTCCGCACTCGATGCCTCGGTGCAGGCGCAGGCGCTCAACCTCCTGCGCGAAGTGCAGGAGCAGTTCGGGCCAGCCTATCTTTTCATTTCGCACGATCTGGCGGTGGTGGGATTTCTGTGCCGCCATATCCTGGTCATGTATCTGGGGCAGATTGTGGAAGAAGGCCCCACTGATGCCATCTTTGACGGTGCGGCGCACCCGTATACGCAGGCTCTCATGGCTGCCATGCCCACCGGGAGCCGCCGGGGCGAACCCATTGCCGCGCTGGAAGGCGAGCTGCCAAGCCCCTTGGCTCCGCCCGCCGGATGCCGCTTTCACCCGCGTTGCCCCAAGGCAAAGGACATTTGCCGCAAGGAAGCGCCGCAATGGAAGGATATGGGTGATGGGTGGCGCGTGAGGTGTTGGGAGGCGTAATTTCGCTTTATGCGCCTTCCCGGCGCGGGTTGATTAGCATTGTTGCCCTTCGGGCACGAGGTTCCGCCCTCCGGCGGAGTTTCGGACGCCTGTACGGCGTGCGATTTCGCCTCCCCGGCGAGGGATGCTCCTTTGGTTCTTGCTGCCCTGCGGGCACGGCGTTTTCGCCATCCGGCGAAGTTGGGACGCCTGTGCGGCGCGCAGCAAGGCGGGGCCGGTTATGGGGCTGTGCCCGCCAATCTGATGCCAAACCCGCAACGCGGTGTTTGGGCCGCCATCGGCGGTATGGCCGCCGGGCGGAAAGGCACGGATATCAGTCGCTGACGGCGCGGCAAAGCCGCG